>JBEBWH010000001.1:0-52259 GCA_040392305.1 Bradyrhizobium sp.
AGGCCGGGGCCTACAAGGCATTGTGCGCGCATGACTTCGAGCCGGAATGGATCGCCGGGATTTCGATCGGCGCGATCAATGCGGCGATCATCGCCGGCAATCCGCGCGAACAGCGCGTGGCGCGGCTCGAGGAATTCTGGAATCTGGTGTCGGCTCCGGTGCCGTGGACGCCGAAGCTGACCAGCGATCACGGCCGTTCGTTTTTCAACGAGGCAAGCGCGGCGACGGTGGCGGCGCTCGGCGTGCCGGGATTTTTCATGCCGCGCATCCCGCCCGCGCAGTTTCTGCCGTCGGCGCGGGTCGATCAGCTCAGCTATTACGACACCAAGCCGCTGCGCGCGACGCTGGAGCGGCTGGTCGATTTCGACCGCATCAATTCCGGCGTGACGCGGCTGAGCGTGGGCGCCGTCCATATCAAGACCGGCAACTTCGTCTATTTCGACAATACGCGCTGCAAGATCGGTCCGGAGCATATCATGGCGTCCGGCGCGCTGCCGCCCGGCTTGCCGGCGGTGGAGATCGACGGCGAGTTCTACTGGGACGGCGGCGTCGCCTCCAACACGCCGCTCGACTACGTGCTGGACCAGAACGCGCGCGACGATCTGCTGATCTTCCAGATCGACCTGTTCAGCGCGCGCGGGCCGCTGCCGACCACGCTGCTCGAGGTGACGGAGCGCGAGAAGGACATCCGCTATTCCAGCCGGACCCGGCTCAATACCGATCTCAACAAGCGCATCCGGCAGGCGCGTCACGCGGTGCAGGCGCTGATCGACAAGCTGCCGGACGACCTCAGATCGGACCCCACGGTCGCTTTTCTGAGCGAGGCCGCCAAAGAGAACAGCGTGACGGTGGTGCATCTGATCTACCGGCGCAAGACCCATCAGTCGTCGTCGAAGGACTATGATTTTTCGCGGCTGAGCGTGCTGGACCATTGGCGCGCGGGCGAAGAGGACGTCCATCGCTCGGTGCGCGCCCCCGAGAAGTTCATTCATCGGCCGCATGACGACACGATGGTGGCGCTCGACCTCACGCCGCAGAACGGCAGTACGGAACATTCAGGTGAAGACTAGAGCAAGGAGCGGAACATGGTGTCGCTGACGAACAGGACGGCGGTGGTGACGGGATCGACCAGCGGCATCGGGCTCGCCTATGCGCGGGCGCTGGCCAGCGCGGGCGCCAATGTCGTCATCAACGGCTTCGGCGATGCGGCCGAGATCGAGCAGGCGCGCGCCGGCATCGAGGCGGAGTTCAAGGTCAAGGCGGTCTACTCGCCCGCCGACATGACCAAGCCCGCCGAGATCGCGGAAATGGTGGCGCTCGGCGAAAAGACCTTCGGCGCGGTCGATATCCTCATCAACAATGCCGGCATCCAGTTCGTGTCGCCGGTTGAGGAATTCCCGGCCGAGAAATGGGACGCGATCATCGCCATCAACCTGTCGTCGGCGTTTCATGCGATCCACGCGGCCGTGCCCGGCATGAAGAAGCGCGGCTGGGGCCGCATCATCAACACGGCGTCGGCGCATTCGCTGGTGGCTTCGCCCTTCAAGGCGGCCTATGTCGCGGCCAAGCATGGCATTGCCGGGCTGACCAAGACGGTGGCGCTGGAGCTTGCGCCGTTCAAGATCACCTGCAACTGCATCTCGCCGGGCTATGTCTGGACGCCGCTGGTGGAGAAGCAGATTCCCGACACCATGAAGTCGCGCAACCTGACGCGGGACCAGGTCATCAAGGACGTGCTGCTGGCGGCTCAGCCGACCAAGGAGTTCGTGACCTCCGAGCAGGTGGCGGCGCTCGCGCTCTATCTGTGCGGCGATGAGGCGAGCCAGATCACTGGCGCCAACCTGTCGATGGATGGCGGCTGGACCGCCGCCTGAACCCTCAAGCCGGGAGCGGACGGGGCACGGTTTTGCGGAATGTCAGGTGGTCGCGCGGCCGCGACCGCCGAACGGCAGCACATGAAGCCCGAGCCGGCGCCGTGTGATCCAGAACAGCAGCACGCTTTCGAAGGTGAGCGCGATCGAGGTGGCGGCGGCCGCGCCATAGCCGCCATAGTCCGGCACGAGCAGCACGCACAGCGTCAGATTCACGACGAAGGCGAGCGCATAGGCGAGCGCGCACATGTTCTGGTGGCCGAGCATGTTGAGAAGACGCTCGACCGGGCCGACCGCGCCGCGCACCACGAGGCCGACGGCGGCGACGAACATCATGCCGTAGCCGGCGACGAATTGCGGGCCGAACAGCCACAACAGCGGCCTGCCGAGCGCGAGCAGCACGAGCATCGCGGCCACCGTCGGCCAGAACGTCCATTTGATGGAGGAGGCGACATAGGCCGCGAGCCCGGCGGTGTCGCCGGTGGCGTGATAGCTGGCGAAGCGATGCGCGGTGGTCGCCGCCATCGCGTAATGGATGAACGACACCAGCGCCAGCGTCTTGACCACCGCGAAATAGATGCCGACCTCCTCGGACGAGCGGAACTGCTGCAGCACCAGGACGTCGCTGTAGGACAGCAGCAGATAGAATCCTTCCACCATCATGATCGGCAGCGACACCGCGACCCAGCCGCGGATGTCGTGGGTCTTGTCGCCGTCCGGCACGGTCGCGCGCAGCCGCCGGTTGAGGGTGACGAGCTGGCCGATCATCGCCACCCACACCGCGATCAGGCTCGCCAGCATCGCACCGGTGGCGTCGACATCGAAGCCGAGCGCGATCGCGCCGGCGAGCAGCCCGATCAGCAGTGTCTGGCGCATGATGAACTGCGGCAGCAGCGCGAGCTTCATCCAGTCGTAGGTGCGTGCGATGCCGTCCTGCGTATTGGCGACGACGAAAGCCGGCAGCACGGCGCAGCCGAGATAGAGCGGCATCACCGTTTCGGCGTCGATCCATGGCGTCAGCAGCCAGACCAGCGCGGCCAATAGCAGCGACACCGCGGTCGATACCGCAAGCGTCAGCCAGCGGCTGCCGGAGAGAAAGCCGCGCAGCGCCGCCATGTCGCCATGCGCGCGGTATTCCGGGATCAGCTTCTGCGCGCCGACGGCGATGCCGAAATCCATCATGCTGCCGAGCAGCAGCACCCAGGTCCAGACATAGACATAGACGCCGTAGTCGGTGCCGCCCATCCAGCGCGCCAGCAGCACCTGCGCGAAATAGGCGAGGCTTGCGCTGAGCACGCGGATGATGAAGACGATGCTGGCGAGGCGGTTGGTGGTCGAGGCGGCGCTGGTGCCGGTCACGGTCGCGCGCAACCGCGCGAGCAGGCCGCGCGGACCGATGGCAGTATCGCTTCCGGGATCAGCGCTCATCGACATTCAATGGTGAAGGGTGGCCGGGCTCGCCGAACACGGCATCGGCGGTCCGGCGCATCACTATCGCAACCATTCGTTAAGATAGCGTTGGATCGGCCGCCGAAACTCAGCCGGCGAAGCCGCCTTCGGCGAGGAAGGTGGCTTCCTCCGGCGTGGTGGCGCGGCCGAGCACGGCGTTGCGATGCGGGAAACGGCCGAAGCGCTTGATGATGTCGAGATGCAGGTCGGCCCATTTCAGGCTCTCGGCGTCGCCCATGGCGCGGAACAGCGCAACGCTGCGTTCCTGGTCGGCCATCGCTTCCGAATGCTCGAACGGCAGATACATGAAGGCGCGCAAGGCCGGTTCGATGCGCTGATCGGCGCTGCGCGCGATCGCGCGCTCGGCGATCTCGCGCGCCAGCGCGTCGGCGGAGAAGGCGCGCGCGTCGTCGCGGAACATGTTGCGCGAGAACTGGTCGAGGACGAGGATCAGCGCCAGCGTGCCCTCGTCGCTTTCTTCCCATGCGCGGAGACGTCCGGCGCTGGCGGCCTCCCATGTCGGAAGGAAGCGCCGGCGCAGTTCGTCATCGAAGGCGGTGTCCTTCGCATACCAGCGCGCCGGCCCGGCCTCGCGCCAGAAGGCGACAATATCGGCGGGCGAGGCGAGCATGGCATCGGTCATCGTCAGGTCATCCATGGTTGTTGAAGGGTGCTGCGGGGTGCGGCCCGAATGCCTAGCTAGCAGGTCGCGGCAGGATGATCCACCGCCGCGCCGGTCAGGGCAGGCCGTGCAATGAGCATCTCATGAAGCGCGAAAGCGCACAAAAAATGGCCGGATCGCTTCCGGCCATTTTTCAAACGTGTTGCGCGCTCCACGCAAGTCGCGCCGCTTGCGGCGACCGTGCGGAAATGGCGTCAGGCCACGGCCTTCTGCGTCTCGTCGCGCAGCTCGCGGCGCAGGATCTTGCCGACATTGCTCTTCGGCAATTCAGTGCGGAATTCGATATGCTTCGGCACCTTGTAGTTGGTGAGCTGCGTGGCCGCGAACTTGATGATGTCCTGCGCGGTGACGTTGGGGTCCTTCTTGACCACGAAGGCTTTCACCACCTCGGTCGATTTCGCATCCGGGATGCCGATCACCGCGCATTCCAGCACGCCGGGATGGCTGGCGATCACTTCCTCGATCTCGTTCGGATAGACGTTGAAGCCCGAGACCAGGATCATGTCCTTCTTGCGATCGACGATCTTGGTGTAGCCGTTCTCGTCCATGATGCCGATGTCGCCGGTGCGGAAATAGCCGTCCGGCGTCGTCACCTTGGCGGTCTCGTCGGGCCGGTTCCAGTAGCCTGGCATCACCTGCGGACCCTTGGCGCAGATTTCGCCGGGCTGGCCGAGCGGCACCTCGTTGTTGTCGTCGTCGCGGATCGAGATCCAGGTCGAGGGCACCGGCAGGCCGATCGAGCCGGTATAGCGGTCGGTGTCGGCCGGGTTGCAGGTCAAGACCGGCGAGGTTTCCGACAGGCCGTAGCCTTCCGACAGCGCCGTCCCGGTAGCCTTCAGCCACGCCTCGGCGACCGGCTTCTGCACCGCCATGCCGCCGCCGAACGAGACCTTGAGCTTGGAGAAGTCGATCTTGCCGAAATCGGGATGGTGGACCAGCGCGTTGTAGAGCGTGTTGACGGCCGGGAAGCTGTTGACCTGATACTTCTGCAATTCCTTGATGAAGCCCGGAATGTCGCGCGGGTTGGGAATCAGCAGGTTGACGCCGCCGGTGCGCACGCCGAGCAGGAAGCACGCGGTCAGGGCGAAGATGTGATAGAGCGGCAGCGCGCAGACAATCATGAGCTGATCGACGACCGGGGGCTTCTTCAGCGCCGGCTGAAGCCAGGCGTCGTTCTGCAGCATATTGGCGACGATGTTGCGATGGAGCAGCATCGCGCCCTTGGAAACGCCGGTGGTGCCGCCGGTATATTGCAGGAAGGCGATGTCGTCGGGGCCGAGCTCGGGCTTGCTGAACTTCATCTGGCGGCCGGCGCTGATGGCGTCGTTGAAGGCGACGGAGCCCGGCAGCGAGAACGACGGCACCATCTTCTTCACCCGGCGCACGACGAAATTGACGATCATCCCCTTGAAGCCGAGCAGATCGCCCATCGTGCCGACGACGACGTGCTTGACGCTGGTCTGGCTGATCACCTTGTCCAGCGTCGCGGCGAAGTTCTCGAGAATGATGATGGCTTCCGCGCCGGAGTCGGTGAGCTGATGCAGCAGTTCGCGCGAGGTGTAGAGCGGATTGACGTTCACCACGGTGTAGCCCGCGCGCAGAATGGCGGCGCTGGCGATCGGGTTCTGCAGCACGTTCGGCATCATGATGGCGACGCGCGCGCCTTTCTTCAGGCCCTTGCTTTGCAGCCAGGCGCCGAGCGCCAGCGACATTTCGCCGAGCTCGCCATAGGTGATCGCCTTGTCCATGCAGATGAACGCCTTGCGGTCGCGGAATTTGGCAAAGCTTTCCTCGAGCAGTTCGACCAGCGAAGCGTATTGCGTGACGTCGATGTCGTGCGGCACGCCCTCCGGGTAGTGCTTCAGCCAGATCCGCTCCATTTTTCTCTCCATGGTCGTTACATGCCCTTGTCCAGCGGGCATTTTGCGCCTGCTTCCAAGGCTGTCAGACAGCGGAAGTATTGGCGAAGCAGCTGCAACTCGCAAGCATGGCGTGAACCGTCATTGCCGCAGGGGTGCGCAGTCTTCCGCTGTGCGGATGGCGAGAACGGCTGCTCAGGAGCCGGGGCGGGGCGCGCCGGCCGTTTTCGGCGCGGCGGCCTTTGGCGCTGCTGCTTTCGGCGCGGCTTTGGGTTTGGCGTGGGCCGGCGCGGCGGGCTTGGCCTGCGATGACGCCGCGGCCGGGCCATTCTGCCGTGGTGCGGCCGGTTTCACCGCCGCCTTGCCGTCGGTCTTGGTGTCGACCGTCACCGCGACCTTGGGCTTGGTGCCCTTCGCGGCCTGATCCTTGTCGGCGGCGCCCTTGTCAGCCTGCGCCTTGGCGGCGCGCTTCTTGTTGCGGGCGGCCGCGATGCGGGCCTTGCGCGCCTGCACGGCGGCCTCCTGCCGCTGCGCTTCTTCCTCGGCGGCGGCGATCAGCGCCGCGCCCGAGCGCGCGGGGCCGGTATGAACGATCACCGGTTCGGCCGGCGCGGCGGGCAGCGCCAGCAGCTCGGCCGGCTTCAGGCTGCCGGGCGGCTGGAAGCCGGCCGCGAACAGCTTGAAGCCGCTGTCCTCGCCGCCGGCAATCTCGTCCTCGTTCTCCGCCGCCGGGCGCTTGCGCTTCGGGCCGCACACCTCGTCGCGCAGGTTGGGCGGCGCGGCCTCGATCGGCGCGAGATTTTCAACGGTGCCGAGCGCCGGCCTGAGCCAGGTCAGGTTGCCGCCGGAGAAGCCGTTGTCGAGCAGCTGCGCCGCCTTCACCGCGCGCAGATGCGACGACGGCGCGCCCATCACGACCGCGATCAGCCGCTTGTTGCCGCGCGTCGCCGACGCCACGAGGTTGAAGCCGGAAGCGCAGATGAAGCCGGTCTTCATGCCGTCCGCACCGGGATAGCGGCCGATCAGCTTGTTGAAGTTCTGCGTCACGCGGCGGCCGAACTTGATCGCCTGGATGTGGACGAAATATTCGTATTCGGGCAGGTCGCGGATGATCGCGCGCGACAGGATCGCCATATCGCGGGCGGATGTGACCTGGCCGTCGGCGGGCAGGCCGTTGGGATTGACGAAATGGGACTGCGTCATGCCGAGCCGCTGCGCGGTGCGGTTCATCTGTTCGGAGAAGCCGTCGATGGAGCCGCCGACCCCTTCCGCCAGCACCACCGCCATATCGTTGGCGGACTTCACCATCATCATCTTGAGCGCGTTATCGACGGTGACCTGCGTGCCGGCGGCGAAGCCCATCTTGGAGGGCTGCTGGGCGGTCGCGTTGGGCGAAACCTTCAACAGCGTGTCGAGCGAGAGCCGCTTCTCCTTCACCGCCTGCAGCGTGACATAGGCCGTCATCAGCTTGGTCAGCGAGGCGGGATACCACGGATAGGTCGCATTCTCCGCCTGCAGCACCTTGCCGGTGTCGGCCTCGATCAGCAGCAGCGCCTCGGCGGCGCGCGCGGCGGGGGCCGACAATGCAGTGGCCGTAACGGCAGCGGCGGCGAGCCATCGCGGCAGGCGGCGCGAAATCAGCGATAAAAGACGGGATGCAGAAGAAGATGCCACAGTCTCGTTCCGGTTGTTCCAGTTCGCGCTGTCGGGCGACCTGATCCGCATCTCGACGGATGCCGGCCACTCTTGTCCTCGGGACATTCAACGCATCATCCGATACAGGGAACGTCCCTCGCATGCCGCAGCCGACAGGGCCGAAGACCGGCGCACCATCGTTCCTACCGCTTGCCGTGATGATCGTGACATTCGCGGTCACGACCGATGCCGTTTCGCTGACGCCGCCATCGCACATGTGATGACGGTGGTTGCGACGCCGTCGCCGGCTGCCGCGGTTGTGACCTTATACCGGACGTTGCGCCCCGAACAGGGGCAACTGGTTTCATTCCCAAGGAAAGGGGCCAAATTTCGACCGTGTCAGGGTTCGTGGGGCGGATTATCGGCAGATGCGATGGTTGCTCCGTCGGGTGTGGCAGCGGTTCCCTGCGTCATGAACTGCGCCTGCGCCAGTTTGGCGAAGTGGCCGCCCTGCGCCACCAGTTCGTCGAAGGTGCCGCTTTCGATGATGCGGCCATCTTCGAACACCAGAATGCGCGTCGCATTGCGGATGGTGGAAAGGCGGTGCGCAATGACGAAAGTGGTGCGGCCTTTCATCACCTCATCGAGCGCGGCGTTGACCTTGGCTTCGGTCACGGCGTCGAGTGCGCTGGTCGCCTCATCGAGGATCAGGATCGGCGGGTTTTTCAAAAGCGCGCGGGCGATCGACAGGCGCTGGCGCTCGCCGCCCGACAGCATGCGGCCGCGCTCGCCGGCATTGGTGTCGAATTTCGCGCTCGCCCGCTCGATGAACTCCAGCGCCTGCGCGCGCCCGGCGGCGATCCGCATCTCCGCTTCGGTGGCGTCGGGTTTGCCGACGCGCAGGTTATCGGCGATGGTGCGGTTGAACAGCAGCGCTTCCTGGAACACGACGCCGATATTCCGCCGCAGCGAGGCCAGCGTGATGCCGCGGATGTCCATGCCGTCGATCTTGATCAGCCCGGACTGCGGGTCGAAGGCGCGATGCAACAGCGCGATCGCGGTCGACTTGCCCGCGCCGGTCGGGCCGACCAGCGCGATGGTCTGGCCGGGCAGCGCGGTGAAGGTGAGATCGGCGACTGCGGGCCGCTTGCCGTCATAGGAAAACGACACGTCCTGAAATTCGACGAGGCCCTGCATGTGGCCGACGTCGATAGCGCCGGGGCGGTCATGCACCACCGGCACGGCGTCGAGCACGTCGAAGAATTCCTGCAGGCGCGGCGCTTCCATGAACACGTTGTTGATGAAGCCGACCACCTGCTCCAGCTTCTGGATCAGCAGCGTGGCGAACGACACGAACATCACGATCTCGCCGACGGTGGTTTGCCCGCGCGCGTGCAGATAGATGCCGACGGTGAAGATCGCGAGCACGGTGATGGTGGTCGAGGCCCGCGTCATCACCGTTACCAGCGCCCACCACGACAGCACCGGCATCTGCACCGACAACAGCTTGTCGGCGACGCCGCGCAGGCCCGCCACCTCGGCATCGATGCGCACGAAGCTCTGCACCAGCGCCACGTTGCCGAGCGCATCGGAGGCGCGCGCCGACAGGTTGCTGTAGTGTTCCTCGACTTCGCTCTGCAGGCCGTAAGTCTTGCGCACCACCAGCGTGGTCAGCGCGGTGAAGACGATGCACAGCGCGAACAATAGCGAGGCCAGCCGCCAGTTGATCGTGAAGGCGAGCGGCAGCAGCACGATGAGCGAGACGATGGCGGCGAAATGCTCGCGGAAGAAGCCGAGCCACAGCCGCCACAGCGCATCGGTGCCCTGCAGCATCACCTTCATCAGCCGTCCCGAATGGGTGCCGGTGTGAAAGGTCAGCGGCAGTTGCAGGATGTGTTCGAAATAGCCGGTCAGCACCGCCTGCCGCTGGCGATGGGCAAGGCGGTCGGCATGCAGCGCCACCACCGCGCCGCAGACGATGGTGAACAGCCCGAATGCGACCCAGGCGGCAAGCAGCGGCCAGGGCGATCCGTCTCCCCAGAACGAGGCCGCCTTATCTGCGGTCGCGGGGGCGGACAGCACGTCGATGATGCGGCCGAACAGCACCGGCTCGGCGAACTGCGCCGCCGCCAGCAGCAGATTGGCGCCGGCAAGGATCCAGCCGAGCCGGGCCTCCTTGCCGAGCAGGCCGAGAACGCGGGAATAAATGCGGACGAGCGACATGAGATGTCCCCAGACGATGCGATTTTATACAGGGAAGAGGACGACGGAAATCGGCTTTCGCGGCCATCCCAAGGAACGGAAGAGGCGAGACGGGCTCTTTCGGCGGTTCATGGCTGCGATGAGCGAGACGGGGGACTTGCTCTCCACGCATTTCTGACGCGGGACCGGTGTCCGCTCCGCTCGAAAACGCCTAGCGTTGCTGCAGGGTGCGGCTTGCCTGCGGCGGCAGGAAGGAGCCGTCGAAGATGTCGGCCAGCGCCGGCTTCTTCCGAAGCTTGATGCCTTCGGAAAGCAGGTCCACCGTGGCGGCGAAGCGTTCCGCGTTGATCCCGCCCAGTCCGTTGCGGCGCACCTCCTCGGTGAGAACATTGTTGTCGAGAATGTTCCGAAGGCGCTCCAGCTCGACGTCGTGCGCGCCGCTCGGCATATGGGCGAGCACGTCGTCGACCGCTTTTGCCGGCGAGCGGATGGCGAAGCGCAGCGCGGCGTTGACCGCGCGCAGAAACCCGCGCACCGCCTCCGGCTTCTCGACGGCGAATTTCGGGCCGACAAGCACCGCAAGTCCGTAGGCGGCGACGCCGAACTCGTCGTAGCGAAACACCGCAAGATCGGCCGCCGGAATGCCGCGGTCCTTCAGGTTGACCGGCGACAGATAGGCGAGGCCCATCACGGCGTCGATCTGGCCTGCGGACAGCATCGGCTCGCGCACCGCCGCGCCGATGCGCTGCAGGCCGACCTGATCGCGGGGGACGTTGTTGAGCCGCGCCAGCGCCGGCCAGAACGCTGTCGCGGGATCGCCGTCGGCATAGCCGAGGGACTTGCCGTCGAGGTCGTCGAGATCCTGGATGCCGCGGCTTTTTCGCGCCATGATGGCGTATCCGGCGGCGTTGAGCACGACATAGACCGCCTTTATCTCGGCGGCGTTGGCGCGGTCGCGGTAGCGGATCAGCGCATTGATGTCGGCCAGCGCGACGTCGCCTTCGCCGGCCGCGAGCCGGGAGATCGCGTCGGAATTGCCATTGGCCGCGCCGTTGCCGGGGATGACATTGACGTTGAGATCCTCGGCCCGGAACAGGTTCTGTTCGAGCGCGGTAAACACCGGTGTCGAGGCGGCGTCGATCGGCCGGTCGAGCAGCACGCGGACCGTCTCGGCGGCCCAAGACGGCGCGATACCGCCGAACACCAGCGCCAGCGTCGCGATCGTTGCGGCGAGCCGGTGGCGGGATCGACGGGCGGAGGCGGGCTGATGCGCCGTCACGGCGAACTCACTTTTTTGTAACTGCCGGCGCGAGATCGCGGCCATCGGCAATACGGCTCTTCAAACCGCGCCTGAATGCAAATGGCAAGCCCCGCGGATGCGGGTAACGCAGTTTGCATCGGAACATGGCCGGGAACCGGTGCTGCGGCTGCGGGGTTGTCATTATTGGCAATCAAGGCGATCGAGACCGGGCAGGAGGTTTAGACAATGTCGTCACGGATGGAATTAGGTTCAGCACGCCGGCTGACCTTTGCGGTCGCGCTGGCCGGGCTCGCGGGCGCGGCGCTGGTGGCGTCCCCTGCTGTGGCGGAGCCGGCGGCGTCGCGGGCGACGGCTACTGCGCTCGACAGGACGGCGACGCTGACCGATGTCAGCGCGGCCAAGCGCAAGAAGACGCGGCGTTCCGCGCGGCGGCACGGGTCCTCGGCCGCCGGCATGGCGTTCATGGGCATGGCGATGGGCATGATCGGCAGCGCCATCGCCGAGTCGCAGCGGCGCGACTACTACGACCGCTATTACGGCTACCGGCCGCACTATTATGACGGCGGCGGCTATTACGGCCGGCCCTTTGGCTATCGCGGCTATTATGGGCGGCCGGGCTACGGCTATTACGGCTACTGAGGCGGCCGCGCGGAGAGTCAGCCGCCCGCGGAGGCGATATTAACGCGCTGGCCATGAATTTCGGCTAGCGTGATGTGTTATGCGGGAGTCGCTCGATCGACTGTATGAAGCGGTGGAGGCAGCCAGGGATCGTGACCCGGCCGCGTCGCGCACGGCGCGCCTGCTGCAGCAGGGACCGGGCAAGGCCGCCAAGAAGATGGCGGAAGAGGCCATCGAGGTGGTGATCGACGCCGTCGCCGCCGACACCGCGGGCGTCGTCCGCGAGAGTGCCGACCTGCTCTACAATCTCACCGTGCTGTGGGCCGCACTCGGCGTCCGCCCCCAGGACGTGTGGGACGAAATGAAGCGGCGTGAAAATCTCCTTGGAATCGCCGAAAAGATGCCAAAAGCGGGCGCCAGAGCGGCCAAGCGCGAAGGCGACGGCGCCGGGCGGCGGATTGTCGCTCTGGACAGCGCCCGCTTGCGCAAGCATAGCTAGCCCGCCGGCGCCCTTCCTGCCGCTCCCCAGGACACATCACCCCCGACCGCAGATGTTGAGACGTATTTACGACTGGTGCATCGCCGCCGCCGACAAACCGTATGCGTTGTGGATGATGGCCATGGTGTCGTTTGCGGAAAGCTCGTTCTTTCCGGTCCCGCCCGACGTCATGCTGATCCCGATGTCGCTGGCCCGGCCCAACAAGGCCTGGTTCTATGCGCTGCTCTGCACCGTCACCTCGGTCGCCGGCGGCGTGGCCGGCTATGCGATCGGCGCGCTGCTGTATGATTCCGTCGGCCACTGGCTGATTTCGCTCTACGGCTACGGCGACAAGGTCGAGGCGTTCCGTGCGTCCTATGCGCAATACGGGGCGTGGATCATCCTGCTCAAGGGCCTGACGCCGATCCCCTACAAGATCGTGACCATCACCTCCGGTTTCGCCGGTTACGACGTCTGGCTGTTCATCCTGTTTTCCTTCATCGCGCGCGGCGGGCGCTTCTTCGTCGTGGCGATCCTGCTCAACCGCTACGGCGCGGTCATTCGCGAGCAGCTCGAAAAGCGGCTCGGGATGTGGGTGGCGATCGGGGCAGTCCTGCTGATCGCCGGGTTCGTGATTGTCTACGGCCTGTTCTAGGCTGACGGGTCTTTCCCCGCCGTTGCGGGGGCGATACGCTGGACCCATGGTTCGCGGCCTTTTCGACATCGCATCCGGCGGCAGGCTGCCGCTGAGGCTCGGCGCAATCCTGCTTGCGCCGCTGTTGCTGTTTGGCGCGCCGCGCATGGTGGCCGGACAGGCGCCCGTTCCGGGCGCGGGAAGCCCCGCCGCCGCGCCGCCCGCCGCCTCGCCCACAGTCCCTCCGCCTGTCGCCGCGCCCGCGCCGCAGGGCCGGACCGGATTGATCGGTGAACTGAACAAGCTGTTCGAGACCTCGAACCCGCTGCCGCCGCTCAAATCGCCGGCCGAAGTGATCGAGGAGTGGAACGCCAAGGCGCGCGACGCAGGCGAGGATTTCAACAACCGGCTCGGCAAGTCGCTGGTCGTGACCGGTCGCGTCATCTGCCCGGTCTCCGCCAATGGCGCGCCGGACTGCGAGCCGGCCGCCGGCCAGCTCTGTCGCGACAAGGGCTTCAAGGGCGGCAGGGGCCTCGACATCGACAGCGCCCGTGTGTGCTCGCCGCAGGCGGTGCTGTCAGGCCGCACCAGCGAGCCGAACGCCTGCCGCATGGAGAACTACGTGACCCGTGCGCTGTGCCAGTGATCTCCGCCGTCCCGATTGCCTGCCACGGCCTGCGTCTGGCATCGTCCGCGCTGCGCCTGCCGATCGTCAATTCCATCATAAACAATAAAGGATCCGCCTGAATGTCGATGCCGGCCCTGTTCAAGAACCGCCTGACGCTCCCGGTGATCGGTGCGCCGCTGTTCATCATTTCGGTGCCCGATCTCGTAATCGCGCAATGCAAGGCCGGTATCGTCGGGGCCTTCCCCGCGCTCAACGCGCGGCCCGCCGCGCTGCTCGACGAATGGCTGGCGCGCATCAAGGAAGAACTCGCCGCCTACGACAAGGCGCATCCGGAGCGGCCGTCGGCGCCGTTTGCGGTCAACCAGATCGTGCATCGCTCCAACAACCGCCTCGAACAGGATCTGGCGCTGTGCGAGAAGTACAAGGTGCCGATGTTGATCACCTCGCTCGGCGCGCGCGAGGAGGTCAACCAGGCGGCGCATGGCTGGGGCGGCATCGTATTTCACGACGTCATCAACCAGAAATTCGCGCACAAGGCGGTGGAGAAGGGCGCCGACGGCCTGATCCTCGTCGCCGCCGGGGCCGGCGGCCATGCCGGCACCATCTCGCCGTTCCCGTTCGTGGCGGAGACGCGGGCCTGGTTCGACGGACCGATCGCGCTGTCCGGCGCTATCGCCACCGGGCGCGCCATTCGTGCCGCGCGCGTCCTCGGCGCGGACTTCGCCTATATCGGCTCCGCCTTCATCGCCACCAGGGAGGCGAACGCGGTCGACCGCTACAAGGAGATGATCGCCTCGGCGTCGGCTGAAGACATCGTCTACTCCAACCTGTTTACCGGCGTGCACGGCAATTATCTCAAGCCGTCGATCGCGGCCGCGGGGATGGACCCGGACAATCTGCCGGAATCCGATCCGAGCACGATGAATTTCGGCACCGACGCCAGCGGCGAACGGCAGCGGCCGAAGGCGTGGAAGGAAATCTGGGGCAGCGGGCAGGGCGTCGGCAGCGTCGACGGCATCGTGCCGGCGGCCGAACTGATCGCGCGCCTCAGGGCCGAATATCTCGCGGCCGAAGACCAGCCGCTGTGACGGTTCGGCCGATGAGCGAAGATCAGGACGCCGGCCTCGACGGCTGCGTTTTTCGCGTCGAGGGCGATCGCGTCACCACCAGCCCTCACGCCGCCGGACCGTGGGACGCCACCATGCAGCATGGCGGCGCGCCGGCCGCGCTCGTGACATGGGTGGCCGAACAGATGCCCGCGCCCGTGCCGATGCGGGTGGCGCGGCTGACGCTGAACCTGATGCGGCCGGTGCCGGTCGCCCCGCTCACGATCGAGCGCGAGGTGTTGCGGCAGGGCCGCAAGATTCAGCTCTGCGCCGTGCGGCTGCTGGCGGACGGCAAGGAGGTGGTGCGCGCCAGCGTTCTCAAGGTCCGGCACGAGGCGCAGGCCTTGCCCGACGACGTGGTCGAGACGCCGCTCGATATTCCGTTGCCGGAGCACTGCAACACGCTCGACGCCGCGGTGATGAATCCCTTCACCTCCGGCCTGTCGTTGCGCAGCGCGCGCGGCAGCCTCATCGAGCCGCGCGGCGCACCGGTCTGGTTTCGCATCGAACGGGACATCATCGCGGGCGCGGTGGTGTCGCAGGCGATGCGCGCCGCTGTGGCGGCCGACTTCTGCAACACCTCCTCGCCGCTCGATTTTTATGCGTGGCGCTTTCTCAATGCCGATCTCACGGTCAGCCTCGCGCGCGAGCCGGTCGGCGACTGGATCTTGCTCAACGCCGAAACCTGGATCGGGCCTGACGGCGCGGGGATCGCGGCCGGGCGGCTCGGCGATCGCCTGGGCTATTTCGGCCGCGCGGTGCAAAGCCTTGTGATCGAGAAACGCTGAAACCGCCCTGATCCGGTCACAAAGGGTTAACCAATTCATCACACAACAGGGTGACTGATTGGTGAACCGATTTGGAGGCCTCGATCATGAGCGAACACACTTCTGGTCCGTCTGCCGAGGGCGACAGCAAGGCTGGCGCGCCGCGCGAGCCGACCGAGATCGTGGTGTTCCGCAACGCCGCGCAGGGCGACGCTTCGGACGATTGGCGCGCCTCGCATCATGACTTCGCCGCCGCACCCGCCGCCCCCGCGGCGCGGAGCGGTTGGGGCAGCCGGATCGTCGCGCTGGTTGCGGTGGCGGCGCTGGTCGGCGCGGTCGGCGGCTCGCTGGCGGCGACGGGGCTTGGCCATGTCATCGGCAAGGAGGCTCCGGCCGCGGCGGCGGTCGCGTCAGCCGATGAACTGAAATCGGCGCGCGAGGCCATCACCCGGCTGGAATCCCAGGTGGCGGCGCTGAAGGCTGACGCGGACAAGACCTCCAAGACGCGTAGCGCGCAGATTGGCAAGCTCGGCGAGCGCCTCGACAAGGCCGAGAAGGCGCATGACGATACGGCGGGCCGGCTCGCCAAACTCGCCGAGGCGCAGGACAAGGATCGCAAGGCGGCGGCCGACGTGACCGGCTCGGTGCCGAGGGCGGCCGCCAAGGCATCGAGTGGCCCGCAAGTCGTCGAGGGCTGGCGGCTCAACCGTATCGTGCGCGGCGGCGCGGAAGTGGAATTCGACGGCGTGCGCTATGCGGTCTATCCGGGCGACCCGCTGCCGGGCGTCGGCACCGTTTCGGGCCTGAAGCGGATCGAGGACGGCCGCTGGGCGCTCGTGACCTCCAAGGGCCTGATCATCGGGCGGTAGGCTCACGAGTGGTCACAGCCCGGCCGAACCATAATTGTTTCGTCATGGCCGGGCTTGACCCGGCCATCCATCGTGCCTGCTTCATAAGGAAAGATGGATGCGCGGATCAGGTCCGCGCATGACGACTGGAGGCACCCCTCACAGCCACGGCGCGATGCGGTCCATCGCGATCAGCTGTTCGACCTCCACGCGCGGACGCACCACGGCGCAGTCCGCGCCGTTGACCAGCACTTCGGGCACCAGCGGGCGCGTGTTGTACGTGCCCGCCTGCACCGCGCCATAGGCGCCGGCCGTCATGATCGCGATCAGGTCGCCGGACTTCGGCTCGTCCATCGTGCGATCGAGCGCGAGATAGTCGCCGGTCTCGCACACCGGGCCGACCACATCGGCGACGAAGCCGCGCGCGGAGGCGGATTCGCGCACCGGCAGGATGTCGTGATGCGCCTCGTAGAGCGTGGGGCGGATCAGGTCGTTCATCGCGGCGTCGATCACCACGAAGTTCTTGGCCTCGCCGTGCTTCACATGGATAACGCGCGAAACAAGGATGCCTGCATTGCCGACGATCATCCGGCCGGGCTCGAACAGCAGCCGGCAGTCGAGCCCCTTCACGGCGTTCTTGACGATCTCGGCATAGGCGACCGGCTCCGGCGGCGCGCTGCGGTCGGCGTGATAGGGGATGCCGAGGCCGCCGCCGAAATCGATGTGATCGATGGCGTGACCGTCGGCGCGCAGCTCGCGCACGAAGGCGGCCAATAGCGCGAAGGCGTCCGCCATCGGCGCAAGATCGGTGATCTGGCTGCCGATATGCATATCGACGCCGGTGACGTCGAGGCCGGGAAGCGTCGACGCGCGGGCATAGACCTCGCGGGCGCGGGAGATCGGAATGCCGAACTTGTTCTCCGACTTGCCGGTGGCGATTTTGGCGTGGGTCTTGGCGTCGACATCCGGATTGACGCGCACCGAGATGCGGGCGCGGCGGCCGGCCCCCGAGGCGAGCCGCGACAGCGTTTCAAGCTCGGGCTCGGATTCGACGTTGATGCAGAGAATGTTTTCAGCCAACGCAAGGCGGAGTTCGTCCTCGGTCTTGCCGACGCCGGAAAACACGATCTTCGCGGCCGGAATGCCGGCGGCGCGCGCCCGCCTCAGCTCACCGCCGGAGACGACATCCGCGCCCGCGCCGAGCCGCGCCAGCGTGCGCAGCACCGACTGGTTGGAATTGGCCTTCATCGCGTAGCAGACCAGCGAATCGACGTCGGCGAAGGCCTCGCTGAACACCCGATAGTGCCGCTCCAGCGTGGCGGTGGAGTAGCAGTAGAACGGCGTGCCGACCGCCTCCGCGATGGAGGGCAGGCTGACGCCTTCGGCGTGGAGCACGCCGTCGCGATAGGCAAAGTGATGCATGACGGTTCTGGTCCGGCCGGTTTAGTCGAGCAGGGGGTCGAGAACGAATCCTCGCTTACGCCCTTTCGCCGCCGTCGGAAGCTCGGGATCGGTGGCGGCGGGGTTGAACAGGCTGCGCCCTTTCTCCTCGGCCGAATTGCCAGTGGCCGGCGCCTGCGCCGTCTGGGCGTCGGGCTCGGCACCGGCGCTCGGCGGCAGGTCGAGGCCGCCCTTGCGGCCGCAACCGGCAAGCGCCAGCGCGGTGACGATCAGCGCGGCGAGGGTGAGGACAGGGCGGGTGGAGCGAAGGGTCTTGGTCACGGTCGTTCCTTGAGTTCGCGCCACCCTAGCGAAGCCGCCGGAATTTGGCGAGCCCCGCGGATGGTCGCAGCGCAGACTCATTGACGCTGTTGCTCTTTTTCAAGCCGCTTGAGCCAGCCCCGCGCCTGCGCGCGCACATTTTTGCCGGCGGTTCCGCCGTAGCTGACGCGGCTTTTGACCGACGCTTCCACCGAAAGCACGTTGAACACATCCTCGGTGATGCGCGGTTCCACCGCCTGCATGGCGGCGAGCGGCAGCTTGTGGAGCGCGACGCCCTGTCCGGCGGCCTCGGCGACGATGCGGCCGGTGACGTGATGGGCCTCGCGGAACGGCATTTTCAGCGTCCGAACCAGCCAGTCGGCGAGGTCGGTCGCGGTCGAATAGCCGTCGCCCGCGGTCGCCTTCATCCGCTTCTTGTCGGGGATCAGATCGCGCACCATCCCGGTCATCGCCCGGACCGCCAGCGACAGCGCGGCAAAGGCGGCCATGGCGCCTTCCTTGTCCTCCTGCATGTCCTTCTGATAGGCGAGCGGCAGCCCCTTCATCACGATCAGCAGCGCGTTGAGCGAGCCGATGATGCGTCCGGTCTTGGCGCGCACCAGTTCGGCGGCGTCCGGGTTGCGCTTCTGCGGCATGATCGAGGAGCCGGTGGTGAACTTGTCCGACAGCCGCACCAGCCCAACCAGCGGCGAGGTCCAGATCACGATCTCTTCGGCGAAGCGCGACAGGTGCACCGAGGCGATGGCGGCCGCCGCCAGCGTTTCGAGCACGAAGTCGCGATCCGACACCGCATCGAGCGAATTGGCCATCGGGCGAGCGAAGCCGAGCGCCTTGGCGGTCGCCTCGCGGTCGATCGGGAACGAGGTGCCGGCCAGCGCCGCAGCACCCAGCGGGCTTTCGTTGAGGCGCTTGCGGGCATCGGCCAGCCGGCCGCGGTCGCGCGCCGCCATTTCGACATAGGCCATCAGGTGATGGCCGAACGTCACCGGCTGCGCCGTCTGCAGATGGGTGAAGCCGGGCATCACCGTGTCGGCATGTTCCAGCGCGCGTTCGGCCAGCGCCTGCTGGAAATCGGCGAAGGCGAGATCGAGCGAATCGAGCGTATCGCGTACATAGAGGCGAAAATCGGTTGCAACCTGATCGTTGCGCGAGCGCGCGGTGTGCAGCCGCCCCGCGGCGGGGCCGATCAGCTCGGCCAGACGGCTTTCGACATTCATATGGATGTCTTCGAGCGCGCGCTTGAAGGTGAATTTGCCGTCGGCGATTTCTGACAGAATCGTGTCTAGACCCTGCGCGATGTTTTTTGCATCGTCCGGCGCGATGATGCCCTGAGCGGCCAGCATTGCGGCGTGCGCCTTCGAGGCGGCGATATCCTGCGCGTAAAGGTGACGATCGACGTCGATCGAGACGTTGATGTCCTCCATGATCGCGGCGGGGCTGTCCGTGAATCGCCCGCCCCACATTGTGTTGCTCATGTCCGCTCGCTTAAACCTTCATTCCGGTGGCGGCCCCTGCCGGAGCCATCCTTTCGTATGGAGCCTCGTCCGAGATCATGACCGACCCCAAGTCCGCCTCCAAGCCCGACCCCAACTCCGCCTCCAAGTCTGACCTCAAGTTGGCTCAGTCGCGTCCGCGCCGCCTGCTGATCGTGGTTGCCGCCGTTCTGGTCGGGGCGGTGATCGGCTATGCCGGGGTATACGGGATCGGCGGGGCGATGCGCAATGCAGGCGGCGATCCGGTCTGCCGTCCGGCGACGGCGCTGGCTGGCCGGCTTGCCCCGCTGGTGAAGGGCGAGGTGGCGGCGGTGACGATGGCGACGAAGCCGCTGCGGCTGCCCGATCTGGCCTTCACCAATGCCGCGGGCGAGGCGAAAAAGCTCTCCGACTGGCGCGGGCGCACGGTCCTGCTCAATCTGTGGGCGACCTGGTGCGTGCCCTGCCGCAAGGAAATGCCGGCGCTCGACGCCTTGCAGGCCAGGCTCGGATCAACGGATTTCGAGGTGGTGGCGGTCAATATCGATACTCGCGACCTCGACAAGCCGAAGGCCTTCTACAAGGACACGGATTTGCGCCATCTCGCCTTTTTCAGCGACAGCAAGGCCAAGGTGTTCCAGGATCTGAAAAGCATCGGCCGCGCGCTCGGCATGCCGACCACGGTGCTGATCGATGCAGAAGGCTGCGAGATCGGCAGTCTCGCCGGTCCGGCGGAATGGGCCAGCGACGACGCCATCCGCCTGATTTCGGCCGCGCTCGGCAAATAAAGCAGACCGGACAGAAAATTTTTTCGGAGCTTGTCGGGGCTGGCGTGCCCGAAGCGTCCTTCGGGCAGGTCGGCCGATGCCGCAACCGGAGGATTGTCCATGCAACCGCATCAGATCGCATCGCGTGACGAATGGCTGATCGCGCGCAAGGAACTGCTGGCGCGCGAGAAGGAATTGACGCGGGCCCGCGACGAACTCAGCCGCCGCCGTCGCGCGCTGCCCTGGGTCAAAATCGAGAAGCCCTATCTGTTCGACGGACCGAATGGCAGGGAGACGCTGTCCGATCTGTTCGGCGGCAACAGTCAGCTCATCGTCCAGCATTTCATGTTCGCGCCCGGCTGGAGCGAAGGCTGCGTCGGCTGCTCGTTCAGCGCCGATCATGTCGACGGCGCGCGCCGGCATTTTGAACATCACGACGTGTCGTTCGTCGCGGTGTCGCGCGCGCCGCTGGCGGAGCTAGAGGCCTATCGCAAGCGGATGGGCTGGGGCTTCAAATGGGTATCGTCCTACGGCAGCGACTTCAACTACGATTTCAACGTGTCGTTCTCGCCAGAGCAACTGGCGCAGGGCAGCGTGATCTACAATTACGAGCCGACGTCGCAGGCGACGGAAGAAGAGCCCGGCTACAGCGTGTTCTTCAAGGACGAGGGCGGCGACATCTATCATACCTATTCGAGCTACGGCCGCGGCAACGAGGAAATCATCGGGACCTATATGTTCCTCGACCTCACGCCCAAGGGACGCAACGAAGGCCCTGACGGCGATCTGACCGATTGGGTCAAGCGGCACGACGTCTACGATGGCGGCGCAGAATCCTGCTGCGGTTCGATGCGGGCCGCATCTTAAGAAGAAACCGATTTCAACGCGAAGATTGCAAGGAGAGGATATGGCTTACGTTGACGGATTCATCGTTCCGGTGCCGAAAAAGAATGTCGACGACTATCGTCGCATCGCGCGCAAGGCCGGCAAGGTGTGGCGCGAGCATGGCGCGCTCGACTATCAGGAATGCATCGCCGACGATGTGAAGGTCGGCAAATGGACCTCGTTTCCGCGCAGCGTGAAGCTGAAGGCGGGCGAGACGGTGGTGTTCTCCTGGATCACCTACAAGTCGCGCGCGCACCGCGACCGCGTCAACGCCAAGGTGATGAAAGACCCGCGCCTCGCCAAAATGATGGACCCCGCCGCCATGCCGTTCGACGGCAAGCGCATGATCTATGGCGGCTTCAAGTCATTCGTCAGCGCCTGACGCCGGCCGCATGATGAGGGCGATGATCACGACCATCAGTTTCGACGTTGCCGCTCTCCGAGGCGCCTATGCCTCGGCATGAGGCCGCGCGGACTGGGGGGGCGTCTTTACGCGCCGGTGCTGCGGGCCGCGTGGCGCAGCGCGATCGCGGCGATGCATCAGGGAGAAGATACGATGACAGCTCATGGCCGGTTTCACTGGAATGAACTGCGCACGCGCGACGTGGAGCGCGCCAAGCGTTTCTACGGCGAAGCGGTTGGCTGGACCTTCGCGCCGATGCCCGCCGGGGACGGCTCGACCTATTGGATCGCGCAGATGGATGGCCAGCCCGTCGCCGGGCTGTTTGCGATCGATCAGCCGCGTTTCGAGGGCGTGCCTGAAAGCTGGATCCCGTTCCTCGCGGTGGATGACGTCGATGCGCGGGTCGAGCAGGCGGTCGCGGCGGGAGCGACCCTGGTGATGCCGATCTTCGACGTGCCCGACGTCGGACGCATCGCGATGCTGCGCGAGCCGGGCGGAGCCGGGATCGGCTGGATGACGCCGGTGGCGTAAGGGTCAGGCGGTGATGTCGAGCTGGCTGCCGACGCCGGGCGCAAGGCCCGCTTGCGAGGGGGCCGTGGCGGGCGCGCCGAGCAGGGTCTGCACCGCTTCGGCTTCGGCCTGCGCATTCATCTTCAGCATGCGCATCGCCATCGCCTGCTGCAACTGACCGTTCTGCAGGCTGATCGCGGCCATCACGAGACTCATATCCATACGCGATACCCCCGCGTCCGTTTTAGGGCGCGGGAGTTAACAAGCACTCGACGCTTCCGGCTGCCGGTGTCAGTCCGGGCAGGCCTGCCTGTTCTGTGGCAGGAAGGCGTCGGCGGCGGGGATGACCTTGACCGGGTCGTAGAGGTCCCATTGCGCCTTGCTCTCGGCGGGTTTCTTCACGCGATACAGCATGAGATCGTAGAGCACGCGGCCGTCGCCGCGAATGGTCGCGGGCTTGCCGAAATAATCGACCGGCATGGCGCGCATCTGCTTGTTGACGGCGACGCCGTCATCCGTCCCGGCGGCGTCCATCGCGCGCAGATAATGCAGCACGGCAGTGTAGATCTCGGCCTGGTTCTTCGAGGGCATGGCGTTGCGCTTCTCATAAAACCGTTTGGCGAAGGTCCGCGCCTTGTCGTTCTGGTCCCAGTAGAAGCCGCTGGTGACGGCGATGTTCTGCGCCGCCTCAAGGCCCAGCGCGTGGATGTCGTTGATGTAGACGAGGAAGGCGATCAGCGACTGCTTGCCGTCGAGCCCGATGCGGAATTCGTGCGCCTGCTTGATGGCGCTGACGAGATCGTTGCCGACGCTGGCGAGCCCGATGCGCTCGGCGCCGGAAGCCTGCGCTTTCAGCAGGAGCGAGGCGAAATCGACGTTGCCGACCGGATGTTTCGAATAGCCTACGACCTTGCCGCCGCCGGCCTCGATCACCTCGGTGGCGTCGCGCTGCAACGCCGCGCCGAAGGCGATATCGACAGTGATGAAATACCAGCTCTTGCCGCCCGCGGCCATGATCGCCTTGGCGGTGCCGGCGGCCAGCGCGTGGCTGTCGTCAGCCCAGTGGGTCGAGGTCGGCGAGCAAGTCTTCGAGGTGAAGTCGGCGGTAGCCGAGGCCGTGATCATCACGGTCTTGTTCTTCTGCTTGGCGAGCTGCTGCACGGCGAAGGCGATCGGCGTCACCGGCAGATCGACGATCGCCGAGACGTTCTCGTTCTCGTACCAGCGCCGCGCGATCGCGGCGGCGACATCCGGCTTGTTCTGGGTATCGGCGTGGATGATCTCGATCTTGCGGCCTTTGACGGCGCCGCCGAAATCAGCGGCCGCCATTTCCGCGGCGAGGATCGAGCCCGGCCCGGCCGAGTCGGCATAGGGGCCGGTTTCATCGGTCAGCACGCCGATCTTCACGGTGGGGTTGGCGAACTGCGCGGCGGATGGTCCGCTCAGCGCGAGGCAAATGACGACGGCCGCCGCTGCTGCGGCGAGATCGCGGGCGAATTGCACGGGAGCCTCCCTGAATACCTTTTTTAGCCTTCTTACGGCGTCAGGGGCAGGCTGTCGAGGGTGTCCAGGTAGCGCAGGCGCGCATTTATATGCGCCGAATCGCGGCGCACGCTGTGCTGACGACGGGAGGGAGGCTGCCGCCCGCTCAGCGGGTCGGCATCGGCTTGTCGCCGCGATAGTCGTAGAAGCCGCGCTGCGTCTTGCGGCCGAGCCAGCCCGCTTCGACATATTTCACCAGCAGCGGGCAGGGGCGATATTTGGAATCGGCCAGTCCCTCATGCAGCACCTGCATGATGGAGAGGCAGGTATCCAGCCCGATGAAGTCGGCCAGCTCCAGCGGTCCCATCGGGTGATGCGCGCCGAGCCGCATCGCCGCGTCGATCGCCTCGACATTGCCGACGCCTTCATAGAGCGTGTAGATCGCCTCGTTGATCATCGGCAGCAGGATGCGGTTGACGATGAAGGCGGGGAAATCCTCGGCGACCGCGATCTGCTTGCCGAGCTTGGTGACGAACGCCTTCGCGGTCTCGAACGTCGCGTCGTCGGTGGCGATGCCGCGGATCAGTTCGACGAGATCCATCACCGGCACCGGATTCATGAAATGGATGCCGATGAAACGTTCCGGGCGGTCGGTTGCCGCCGCAAGGCGCGTGATCGAGATCGAGGACGTATTGGAGCCGATCAGCGCATCCGGCTTCAGCACCGCGCACAGTTCATGAAAGATCGCGCGCTTGACCTCTTCCTTCTCGGTCGCGCTTTCGAGCACGATGTCGCAGTCAGCCAGACCGCTCATCGTTTCCGTCGAGCTGATGCGCGCCAGGGCGGCCTTGCGGTCATCCTCGGAGATGATCTTGCGCGCGACCTGGCGGGCAAGGTTGCCGTTGATGGTGGCCATCGCCTCTTTGAGACGGTCGGCGGAGACGTCGTAAAGGATGACATCGAGGCCCGCCAGCGCTGCGACATGCGCGACGCCGTTGCCCATCTGGCCCGCACCAATCACGCCCACCGTCTTGATCTTGTCCACCATCTTTTCATCTCGCCGCGAACGGCCGCCTCCACGGCTGCGCCCGAACCACAAACGTCCTTCTCTTATCGCAGTTTTTTGATTTCGCGAAATCGCCGCGAAAAGCAACCGGCCGGCGCAAGCGCCGGCCGGTTCGCGTCACGCTCAGCGGCCGATCTTGGCCAGTTCGTCGGTCAGTTCGGGCACCGCCTGATAGAGATCGGCGACGAGGCCGTAGTCGGCGACCTGGAAGATCGGCGCGTCCTCGTCCTTGTTGATCGCGACGATGACCTTGGAGTCCTTCATGCCGGCGAGATGCTGGATCGCGCCGGAGATGCCGACGGCGATATACAGTTCCGGCGCCACCACCTTGCCGGTCTGCCCGACCTGCCAGTCGTTCGGCGCATAGCCGGCATCGACCGCCGCGCGCGAGGCGCCGACGCCCGCGCCGAGCTTGTCGGCCAGCGGTTCGATGTATTTGGCGAAGTTCTCGCGGCTCTGCATGGCGCGGCCGCCGGAGACGATGATCTTGGCCGAGGTCAGCTCGGGGCGGTCGCTCTTGGCGACCTCTTCACCGACGAAGCTCGACAGGCCGGGATCGGCCGCCGCCGCGACGTTCTCCACCGCCGCGCTGCCGCCTTCGCCGGCCGCCTGGAAGGTCGAGGTCCGCACCGTGATGACCTTCTTGGCGTCCCTGGCCTTCACCGTCTGGATCGCGTTGCCGGCGTAGATCGGCCGCTCATAGGTGTCGGGCGCCACCACCTTGATGATCTCCGACACCTGCATGACGTCGAGCAGGGCCGCGACGCGCGGCAGCGTGTTCTTGAAGCGCGTCGTCGCCGGCGCGACGATGGCGTCGTAGCTGCCCGCGAGCGAGACGATCAGGTCGGCCAGCGGCTCGGCCAGATCATGCGCATAGGCGGCGTTGTCGGCCAGCAGCACCTTGGTCACGCCGTTGAGCTTGGCGGCAGCGTCGGCGGCAGCCTTGGCGTTCTCGCCGGCGACCAGCACATGCACCTCGCCGCCGAGCTGCGCGGCTGCGGTCAGCGCCTTCGGCGTGGCGTCCTTGAGCGAGGCGTTGTCGTGTTCGGCAATCAGCAGCGTCGTCATCACAGCACCCCGGCTTCGTTCTTGAGCTTGGCCACCAGTTCGGCGGCGGAGGCGACCTTGACGCCGGCCTTGCGGCCCGGCGGCTCGGTGGTCTTGAGGATTTCGAGGCGCGGCGCGAGGTCGACGCCGTACTGATCGGCGGTCTTTTCGTCGATCGGCTTCTTCTTCGCCTTCATGATGTTGGGCAGGCTCGCATAGCGCGGCTCGTTGAGGCGCAGGTCGGTGGTGACGATCGCCGGTCCCTTGAGCTTCACCGTCTGCAAGCCGCCATCGACCTCGCGCGTCACGGTGACGTCGGCGCCGTCCACCTCGACCTTGGAGGCGAAGGTCGCCTGCGCCCAGCCGAGCAGCGCCGCCAGCATCTGGCCGGTCTGGTTGGAGTCGTCGTCGATCGCCTGCTTGCCGAGAATGATCAGGCCCGGCTTTTCTTCATCGGCCACGGCCTTGGGGATCTTCGCCACGGCGAGCGGCTCGACCGCGCCATCGGCCTTGACCAGGATGCCGCGGTCGGCGCCCATCGCAAGCCCGGTGCGGATCGTTTCCGACGCCTGCGCCGGCCCGATCGACACCACGACCACCTCAGTCGCCTTGCCGGCCTCCTTCAGCCGAAGCGCTTCCTCGACGGCGATCTCATCGAACGGATTCATCGACATCTTGACATTGGCAAGTTCGACGCCCGAACCGTCGCTTTTGACCCGGATCTTGACGTTGTAGTCAACGACTCGCTTGACTGGCACCAGAACCTTCATCGGTTCCCCTTCCGCTTGATAAATGCTGTCATACGGCGGCGGAACCTAATCGTCCGGCATCGCGCGGTCAACGCGTGACCCGAAGCCGCCGATTCAGCGATGCTGCCCCGGCACCCAGAGCACGTCGCCGGTTCCATTGCCGTTCGCCGCGCGCGCCGCCACAAACAGAAAGTCGGACAGACGGTTGACGTAGTGAATTGCCTCCGGATTGACCTCCTCGGAGGGCTGGGCCGCCAATTCCACCATCAGCCGTTCCGCTCGGCGGCAAATGGTCCGCGCCAGATGCAGATGGGCGGCGGCCGGGCTGCCGCCGGGCAGGATGAAAGAGCGCAGTTCGGCAAGCGGCGCGTTCAGCGTGTCGATGTCCTGCTCGAGCCGCGCCACCTGCGTCACCGCCACGCGCAGCCGCTCGGCCTTGCCTTCGCGCTTCGGCACGGCGAGATCGGCGCCGAGATCGAACAGATCGTTCTGGATGCGGCCGGCCATCGCGTCGATCGCGGGCAGGTCGGCGAGGTGCAGCCGCGCCACGCCGATCGCGGCGTTGGTTTCGTCGACCGTGCCATAGGCGGCGACACGCAGATCGTATTTGGGCCGGCGCTCGCCGCTGCCGAGCGCGGTCGAGCCGTCGTCGCCGGTGCGGGTGTAGATGCGGTTGATCAGCACCATGTCAGCGCCCCATTACCCAGATCGCGGTCATGGCGATGATGATTGCGACGAACTGCAGCAGCACGCGCCATCGCATCAGGCGCTGCGACAGGTTGGGCGAGCCGCCGCGCATCATGTTGATGAGGCCGAGCAGCAGGACGAATGCGACGGCGCCGACGGCGATCGGCAGCACCACGAAACTGAGAGCGGATGACATGGGGAGCGTTCATAGCACCGCGCGCCTCGCCGCGCCATCGTGCGTAAGATCAATTGCGTATGGGCGTCCTGCTTTCAAGGCCGGGCGGCGGATGCTACATTTCCACCGTCATTGACCCCTTCAGGTTCCCCGTGAAAGCGCTGCGCAAGGCGTTCGACGTCGGCCTCGATGCATTCTACCAGTTCCTGGCCGATGACGGCTGGGCCATCGCCAGCCATATCGCGCTTTCGACGCTGATGGCGCTGTTTCCTTTCCTCATCGTGCTGACCTCGCTCGCGGGCTTCTTCGGCTCGAAGGACCTGGCCGATCAGGCGGCGACGCTGATGCTGGATATCTGGCCGGCGCAGGTGGCGAGCACGCTGTCCGGCGAGATCCACGACGTGCTGACGACGACGCGCGGCGATGCGCTGACGATCGGCGCGGTGCTGGCGCTGTACTTCGCTTCGAACGGCGTTGAGAGCTTCCGCGTCGCGCTCAACCGCGCCTATCGCGTGACCGAAACGCGCGCCTGGTACTGGCTGCGGCTGGAGTCGATCGGCTATACGCTGGTGGCCGCCTTCACGGCGCTGGCGATGGCGTTTCTGATCGTGCTCGGGCCGCTCCTGATCGCGACCGCGCGCTATTACCTGCCGCTGATGATGGAATCCAGCGAGGGCCTTCTCAACGTCGCGCGCTATGGCGTCGCCGTCACGGCGCTGATCGCCGCGCTGTTCATCCTGCACGCCTGGCTGCCCGCCGGCCGGCGCTCGTTC
Source organism: Bradyrhizobium sp. (assembly GCA_040392305.1). GTDB lineage: Bacteria > Pseudomonadota > Alphaproteobacteria > Rhizobiales > Xanthobacteraceae > PRO6. Next base: position 27,777 of record JBEBWH010000001.1, read on the forward strand.
GCCCAGATCCTGCCGGGCATCGCTTTCACCTTCGTCGCCTCGCTGGTGTCCGGCATCGGCTTCGGCATGTATCTGGCGCGTTTCGCCAGCAATTACGTGTCGATGTATGCCGGCCTTGCCTCGGTGATCATCGCGCTGGTGTTTCTCTACTTCATCGCCGCGATCTTCGTGTATGGCGGCGAGCTCAACGCCGCCATCATCAAGGCGCGTCTGCCGCGCGGCGCGACACTGCAAGAAGCGCAGTCGCCAGCGAGCGCGGGGACGTCGGCTTGACGATGAAATCATCGGCCCCGGCGCGGCGCGCCTTGCGCGCGTCCTCGCTGCGGCCGGACACCGCGATGATCGGGGTTTGGCCGTGCGGCGGCGGCAGCGCGCGAATGCGGCGGATCGCTTCGATGCCGCCGATGCCGGGCAGCATGAGGTCCATCAGCACGGCGTCGTAGGGCGTCTGCGCGAGGCGCTCACAGGCCTCCTCGCCGCGGCCGACGAATTCGATCCGGTGGCCGAGTTCGGTCAGGATGGTGCTCAGCACCACGCGACCGAACGGGTTGTCCTCGACGCCGAGCAGATGCAGGGCGCGATGCGTTGCGGGCGCGGCGTCGGAGGAGGTGTCGGCGGGCAGCGGCGCTGGCGTCAGCAGCACCGTCAGCGTGAAGGTCGCGCCGTTGCGGCGCGCGGTGGCGACGACGTCGCCGCCCATGGCGCGGGCGAGGCGTTTGACCGATGTAAGGCCAAGTCCTGCGCCGCCGAAGCGTTTGGCGATCGCCGCGCTCGCCTGCGAGAACGGCCGGAACAGGCGCTTGATCTCGGCTTCGGTCAGGCCGATGCCGCTGTCGGCGACGGCGAAGCTCACTTTGAGCCTGCCTTTCGTCGCCCGGCCCGCGCTTACCTTCAGCGCGACGCGTCCGCGCGCGGTGAATTTCACCGCATTGTCGATCAGGTTTTCAAGCGCCGCGCGCAGTCGGACAAGGTCGCCGACGACATGCGCCGGCAGCGTGTCGGCGATCGTGACCGTAGCCTGCAATCCTTTCGCTGTGGCGCGTCCGACCAGTGCGTCGCCGACCTGGCGCGACAGCGCGCGCAGATCGAAAAAATCCTCGCGCGTTTGCAGGGCGCCGCCGTTGACGCGGGCGGCATCGACGAACAGCGTCGCCAGCGCGGCGAGATGTTCGGCGCTTGTCTTGATGGTTTCGGCCCAGCGCCGCTCGCGCTCGGGCAGGCCCGAGGTCGCCAGCAGATCGCTGATGGCGAGGATGCCGGTCAGCGGCGTGCGCACCTCATGGGCGAACGCCGCCAGCGCCGTCTCGACGTCGCAGGCGCGCGACGTCGCGGCCCGTGATGTCGACGAGCGAATCTTGCGCGGTGCGCGCGATTTCGGTGCCATGCATGTCCCCAACCCGGCGAGCGATTGTCGCATGGCTGCGGAAGGGTCGCAACGCGTAGCTGTTCACAACGGGCAACCCGCCATGGCGCGGATATCGGCAGGCGTATGGCCGGCGGCGCGCAGCTCGCGCAGGCCGGTGGCGCGGGTCGATTTCGAGAGCTTGCGCCCGTCCGCATCCAGAACCAGCGGGTGATGCCGGTAGCGCGGGGCGGGCAGGCCGAGCAGCGCCTGTAGCAGGCGGTGCACGCTGGTCGCCCGGAACAGGTCGCAGCCGCGCACGACGTCGGTGATGTCTTGCGCCGCGTCGTCGACCACCACCGCGAGGTGATAACTGGTCGGCGTCTCCTTGCGCGCCAGGATCACGTCGCCCCATTCCTGCGGCCTGGCGGCGATCGGGCCGGTTTCGCCGTCAGGGCCGGCGCCCGTCTCGTCCCAGTGGAGCGGGCCGGCTTGCGCCAATGCCGCCGCCATGTCGAGCCGCAGGGCGTAGGGCTCGCCGGCCGCGATCCGTCGCCGCCGCTCATCGGGCGGCAGCAGACGGCTGCCGCCAGGATAGAGCGGCGCGCCATCGGGGTCGCGCGGCCAGTGTCCGGTGCGGTCGCGTTCGGCGACGAGGCGGGCGATCTCGGCGCGGCTCTCGAAGGCCGGATAGATCAGCCCCGCGCGGTCGAGCCGGTCGAGCGCCGCGCGATAGAGCGGCAGATGCTCGGACTGCCGCCACACCGGCGTCTCCCATGTCAGGCCGAGCCAGGCGAGATCCTCATGGATTGCGGTCTCGTAGTCCGGCCGGCAGCGCGTGGCGTCGATATCCTCGATGCGCAGCAGGAAGCGGCCGCCGCTTCGGCGGGCGAGTTCGGCGTTGAGCAGGGCCGAGCGTGCGTGGCCGAGATGCAGGAAGCCGTTGGGGCTGGGGGCGAAGCGGAAAACGGGTGGCGGCATGGCGGGCCGGGCGAGCAATGGAGGAAGCTTCTCCTATTTGCACAACCGGCGGATTGCCGCCATGCTTGCCGCCCGATGACCTGCCATCTCCACACGCAAGCCGATCTCGACGCCGCGATTCAGGCGCTGGTGGCGCGGGACCCGCGCCTTGCGCCGGTGTTCGAGCTGACCGGGCTGCCGGCGCTGCGGCGTCGCGAGCCGGGCTTTGCGGGGCTGGCCTCGACCATCTGCGGCCAGCAGCTTTCGACCAAGGCGGCGGCGGCGATCTGGGGCCGGCTGACGGCTGCCTATGATCCGCTGCATCACGACCACATCCGCCGCGCCCGTGCCGACCGGCTCGGGCGGCTCGGCCTGTCGGCCGCGAAGATCAGGACGCTGAAATTCATTGCCGGCGAAATCGCCAAGGGGCGGCTCGATCTCGTCGCGCTGGCGGATGCGCCGGCCGATGCGGCGCATGCGGCGCTGACGGCGCTGCACGGTATCGGGCCGTGGACCGCGGACATCTATTTGCTGTTCTGCCTCGGCCATGGCGACGCCTGGCCGGCCGGCGATCTGGCCGTGCAGGAGGCGATCCGCATTGCGCTCGACCTCGAGGCGCGTCCGACTGTTAAAGAGATGGCGGTGCTGGGCGAGGCATGGCGACCGTGGCGCGGCGCGGCCGCGCACCTGTTCTGGGCCTATTACAAGGTGGTCAAGACGCCCGGCTTCGAGGCGATGCTGCCTGCGCCGGCGGCCGCGCCCACGCCTGCGCGGCCGGTCACGGGGAAGCCGGTGGCGGGCGCGCGCGCCGCAACCGTCCCGCGCACGGGCCGCCGGGCGCGTTCGGGGTAGATTCGACCTGCCTTGAACGTGGCGTCGTTCGGGCGAGGCGGCCAGGCCGCGCATCAGCGGTGAGTTTGCCGCAGACGGGCCTTCACAATGCCGTCACGGTCCCTGTAGTATGCCACCGCAAGCTGCTTTGCAGCCGACTCGGGGGGTCAGGAGCGTTACTTGAACGCACATGTCTCACACGGTTGGCCGGTCTTGGTTCTGAACGCCGATTTCCGACCGCTTAGCTATTATCCGCTGTCCCTGTGGTCATGGCAGGACGCGATCAAGGCGGTGTTTCTCGAACGGGTCAACATCGTCGAACACTACGACCGCGCTGTTCGCAGCCCTTCGTTCGAGATGCAATTGCCGAGCGTGGTGTCGCTCAAATCCTTCGTCAAGCCGACCACGCATCCCGCCTTCACCCGCTTCAATGTTTTCCTTCGCGACAAGTTCACCTGCCAGTATTGCGGCGCGCATGACGATCTGACCTTCGACCACATCGTTCCGCGCTCGCGTGGCGGCCAGACGACGTGGGAGAATGTCGTTGCCGCCTGTTCGCCGTGCAATCTGCGCAAGTCCAACATGACGATGGCGCAGGCGCATATGTTTCCACGCCAGTTTCCGTTCGCGCCGACGGTGCACCAGCTTCATCGCAACGGCCGGCTGTTTCCGCCCAACCATCTGCACGAAAGCTGGCTCGACTATCTCTACTGGGACACCGAACTCGATCCGTAACATCGCTCCTCGTCCTCCGCACGACTGCATTCCCGGTCAGCGCCCGGCACCGGGCGGCATGCCGCTTCCCCGAACCGCCGGTTGAAAACGCATCGACGGGAGGGGGCGGCTTTTGCCCGGACCGGCCCGCTCTGGTAACGGTGGCGCCACGAGGAAGACGCTGCCCGCGGCATCGCGCGCGCAAGACAGGAAGAGAGGACGAACCATGATCGAATCCGTTGGCATCATCGGCGCAGGAACCATGGGAAACGGCATTGCGCAGGTGTGCGCGGCGGCCGGTCTTGCGGTGACCATGACCGACATTTCCGATAGCGCGGTCGCGCGCGGGTTGTCGGTGATCGACAAGAGCCTCGAACGGCTGGTCAACAAGCAGAAGATGAGCGAGGCCGATCGCGCCGCCACGCTGGCGCGGATCACCGGCACCACCGACAAGGCGACGCTCTCGGTCTGCGATCTCGTCATCGAAGCCGCCACCGAAAACGAGGATCTGAAGGTCAAGATTCTCAGGGATCTGTGCGCGACCCTGCGCCCGCAGACGCTGGTCGCCACCAACACCTCGTCGATCTCGATCACCAAGCTTGCCGCCGCGACCGACCGTCCGGACCGCTTCATCGGCATGCATTTCTTCAATCCCGTGCCGCTGATGGCGCTACTCGAACTGATCCGCGGCCTGCAGACCTCCGACGACACGCATGCCAAGGCGGCGGAGTTCGCACGACGGATCGGCAAGGTGGCGATCACCGCCAGGAACAGCCCGGGCTTCGCGGTCAACCGCATCCTGTGCCCGATGATCAATGAGGCCATCTTCGCGCTGCAGGAAGGCATTGCCAGCGCCGAGGATATCGACGCCGGCATGAAGCTCGGCTGCAACCATCCGATCGGACCGCTGGCGCTGGCCGACATGATCGGCCTCGACACCATGCTGTCGGTGATGGAGGTCTTCTATGACGGCTTCAACGATCCGAAGTATCGCGCCGCGCCGCTGCTCAAGGAAATGGTCGCGGCCGGCCATCTCGGCCGCAAGACCGGCCGGGGCTTCTACGACTACGGCGGTGCTGCCTGATCAAGCCGCCGCGGCGCAGGGGCAAAATATTTTGCCTCCGCGCTGCGGTCGGGCGTCATGAATCCGAACCTGGCATCGGCTCTGCGAGGAAGAGCCGATGCCGCTCCGATACGGTGAAGCTCAGCTCTTGAGGCGCTTGTTGCACTCGCTGTAATAGCCGCCGCCCTTCTGAATCCATTTCAGCCCGCCATTGGCGTTGGCCGCCTTGTTGGCGTTGTACTGGTCGACGCAGGTGTGCATGCGCGCCTTGGAAGGCTTCTCCTTCGCGTATTTGGGCGCGATCGCGGTCGGGAAAACGGCGTTGCCGGATGGCGCCGCCGCCGCGGCCTTCGAAGCCGCCGCAGGCTTGGCGGCCGCCGCCGGTGTGACCGCCGCGGTGTCGCCGCATTGCGATTTGCGGAAGTCGTTCCAGGTCTGGCTGCCGAGCGTGCCGGCCGCCTTTGCCGCCTGATACTTCGCGCTGCATTCCTGCGCCGTCAAAGCCTGCGCCGGCATCGCCGCCAGCAGTCCCAATCCGGATGCAATGGCAAGGCACCAGAGTTTCGATCGGGCCGTCATTGGAAATCTCCCCACAATGTTGCCGGGCAAGTCGCAATGCGCTGAACGTGGATTTGCCCCCGGCGCATCCTAGCCGAACGCGGGTTCCTGACAACGTCGGACAGACACGGAAAACTGATCGCCGCCGTGCCGGAACCGCATAGCGAATTCATCGGTCATTCAGCTTGGCGGACCGACGCTGGACCCTCATGCAAACACCATGAGGTGATGCCATGAGGACGATATCTTCACTGTGTCTCGCCGGCGCATTCGCGATGACGCTGTTCACCGGCGCCGCGGTGGCGCAATACACCTCGACCCCCGCGCCGGCTTCGCCGCCGGCTGCAAAGATGGCGCCGGCCGCTCCGACGGCCGCTGCGAAGCCCGCGAGGAGAGCGGCTTCGCTCGATTGCTCGAGACAGGCTGACGCCAAAGGGCTGCACGGCAAGGAGCGCAGGAAATTCCGCTCTGCCTGCCTCAAGGGTCCGAGCAAGGCGATGTGATGCCGCGCGGTCGCTGACCCCGTCATCCTGCTGATCGTGCCCGTCGTCGCTCGCCGGAGCCGGGGGTGCCGAACAGACCGATCTGCACCGGGCCGGTCGCTGGCGGCCGCCACGGCGGATTTGTCGGCGTGAGTGAGATTTGCCATAACGGCCGGCCACACCAAGCCGCCGCGATGTCCTTTGCCCGTCCCACCCGCGCCGATATTCTGTCCACCGCCGAAACCCTGCTGATCGGGACGGCGGGCGGCCTGCTGTTCGAAGCCGCGGCGCTGCCCGGCGGGCTGATCTCCGGCGCGATGATCGCGGTCGCGGTGGCCGCCGTCGCGGGGCGTCCGTTGCGGCTGCCTGTCCCGGTGGCGGCGTCGATCCTGATCGTGCTCGGCATGTCGCTCGGCTCGATGGTGACGCGCGACCTGGTGCAGAACGCGATCGCCTATCCGGTCACCATCGCGCTGCTGGCGCTGGCGACGTTTGGCGCCACCTTCGGGTCGAGCCTCTATTTGCAGCGCCTGCATGGCTGGGACCGGACGTCGGCGCTTTTGGCCGGCAGCCCCGGCGCGCTGTCGCAGGTGCTGATGATCGCCCATGACAGGCGCGCCGACGTTCCCGGCATTGCGGTGGTGCAGACCATCCGCATCATGATCCTGACCGCAGGGCTGCCGCTGCTGCTGGCGCTGGGCGGCTTTGCGCATCACGCCGCGCCCGGCATGCCGGCGGCCGTCGCCGGGCCGCTGGCGCTCGGTGCTCTCGCCGCCGCCTCGGTTGCGACCGCATGGCTGCTGCGCCGGGCGCGCTTTCCGGCAAGCTGGATGTTCGGCGCGATGCTGGCGTCGGGTCTGGCGCATGGCTCCGGTCTCATCGAAGGTGGCCTGCCGGTGTGGGGCCGGGCGGCGGCGCTGATCGGCATCGGCGCGCTGATCGGCACCCGGTTCGCGCGCATCTCGATGCGCACGATCCTCGGCTACATCGCCGCGGCGTTCGGGTCGTTCGCCGTCGCGATCGGGGTTTCGGCGGTGTTTGTCGGTATCGTGCTTTTGATCACGCCGGTGCGTTTCAGCGATGCGGTGGTCGCCTTCTCGCCGGGGGCGATGGATGCGATGCTGGCGCTGGCGCTGACATTGCATATCGACCCGGTGTTCGTCGGGGTTCATCACCTGTCGCGCTTCGTGTTCGTTTCGGTGGCGACGCCGGGGATCGTGCAACTGTTCGGGCGGCCGCAGCAGGATGCCGACGATTAGTCCGCTGCCGTCCGCGTCAGTATGTTGCGCGCGGCCGACGCCGCGATCAGCGTCATCAGGAGCGACAGCAGCACGTTGTATCCCGCCAGTGATAGGCCGATAAAGCGCCACTGTACGGCGTCGCAGCGCACCACATCGGCCGACTTCAGCCGCTCGAACAGGCTTGCGGCGTCGCCGAAATCGGTGACCGGGCCGGAGCACGCGGTCGGGCCTTGCCACCAGCCCCATTCGACCCCGGCGTGATAGGCGCCGAGCCCGGCATTGGCGAGCATGGCGAGTGCGACGACGGCGAAGCCTGCCGTCAGCGCCCAGCGCGGCGCGCCTTTGGCCGCACCGAACGCGACCAGCAGCGCGAGCGGGATGGCGAGGTAATAGGCATAGCGTTGCTGGAGGCAGAGCGGGCAGGGGAGGATGTTCAGAACCAGCTCGAAGAACCACGCGCCGGCGATGGTCGCCGCGCCGATCGCCGCGATCGTCAGCGCGGCCGTGACGGCGGGCCGGGCGGGGTGGAGCGTTTGCGGTGAGGTCGTCGTTATGCCGGTCATCGGCTTTCCTTGGCGTGACGCTGGTGCGTATCGTGCCTGCGCCGCGCTGTCGAGACGCCGCCAATCACAAAGAACGGCGCAGCGGCGGTCGATCCGCCTTGACCCGGCATCGCCCATCGCTATGATCCGCCGCGCTTCGCGACCCCGCCACGGCGGCGGCCCCGGAGGCCCCTGTGGCGGAACTGGTAGACGCGCTCGACTCAAAATCGAGTTCCGCAAGGAGTGCTGGTTCGATTCCGGCCAGGGGCACCAACACACTGTTTCCATACGTGTGTCAAAGTCCCTCAACGACTTTTTGTTCTAACTGGATCAAATGAATACCCTGAGCTCCTGCCTTAGGGTGGCCATTATAGTCTACCAGCGTCCAAACATTTATGTGGTATTTTTGTTGGTAGTTTCGGACAGTGTTGGTATTGCCAACCTCGATCGTCGCCCATGCCAGCACGCACTGAGTTAACGTTCCGAAACGCCAAGCCGGCAGAAAAGCCGTTCAAATTGTCGGATGGCGGCGGCCTTTTTTTGCTCATCCAACCAAGCGGCTCGAAGCTTTGGAGGCTCGCTTATCGCTATGGTGGCCGTCAGAAGCTTCTTGCACTCGGCAGCTACCCACTCGTCTCCTTGGCTGATGCGCGCACGGCTCGGGAAGCAGCAAAGAAACTTTTATCTGACGGCATTGATCCGTCCGAAGCTCGAAAGTCAGAACGTCGCGCGCAGAAGATATCCCGAGTTAATACGTTTGGCTCGATCGCTCACGAGTGTCTTATCAAGTGGCAGGCCGAAGGTGCATCATCGCGGACGCTCACAAAAAAGAATTGGCTCCTAGAATTTCCTATAAGAGATTTTGGAAATCGCCCTATCGCTGAGATCAAGACCGCCGACCTTCTCGACAGCCTTCGCAAAATTGAGAAGAACGGCCGACATGAGACAGCTCTGCGCGTCAGAAGTGTCGTCGGTGAAGTTTTTCGATATGCAATCGCGACGAGCCGTGCAGAACGCGATATCGCGGCAGACCTTCGTGGTGCATTGATCGCGCCGAAAGTCAAGCATCATGCCGCAATCACCGACCCGAAGAAAATCGGAGCGTTAATGAGGGCAATCCACGATTTCGACGGCCAGCATACCACTCGCGCCGCCTTGAAGCTTGCACCGCTTGTGTTCGTCCGGCCGGGCGAACTTCGCATGGCTGAATGGTCCGAAATCGATCTGACAGCCCGTGTATGGCGCATTCCGGGAAGACGCATGAAGATGGGCGGCGATCACATCGTTCCCCTTTCCGACCAGGCCGTCTCTATCCTTTCTGAACTGAAACAGCTAACCGGCAGTTCGAAACTCCTCTTTCCCTCGATACGATCGTGGCATCGGCCTATTTCCGAAAATACACTGAATGCGGCGTTGCGTCGGCTCGGATATTCCACAGAGGAGATGACGACGCATGGCTTTCGGACGATGGCTTCAACGCGATTAAACGAAAGTGGAAAATTCAACTCCGATGCCATCGAGCGGCAACTTGCCCATCAAGAGAAGAACGAGGTCCGTCGCGCATACAACGCTGCGCAGTATCTGCTCGAACGAACGCGAATGATGCAAGAGTGGGCCGATTATCTCGACGAGCTTAGGGAAGAAAAGCATCGCGGCTGACAGGTACTTTGTCAACCTTACGCGAAGGGCGGGATTGGCCAACGGGGTTGTCGCGATTGTTCCGGTCTATAGGATTCGCAACGAGGACGCGGCAACATGCTTGAGGGGACCTTAGTATGATGCGAGAGTTGTCCGATCCTGCGAATCAAACTTCGGGCAGCCATGACCAAGCCAAAGAGAAAGCCAAAGCATTATCGTCCGCAGCGCCCTTATCGTGGGCAGCTCGCCAAGAGCATTGAGGTGTCTGAGATCAAGACTTATCGCAACGGCGAAAGCTTCTATGAACTGGACAAACGCGAACTTGAAACGGCGATAAAAATCCAGGCTGATAGGATGACGTTTGTCTTTGAACATTTCGGGATTGAACAGGAAGACAAAAACAAGTGGCGTTCCGTCGCGATGGCCATTGCAGAAAATTGCATTCCCGGCGTGGGGGTCGTCTTGGTCAGGCGCGCCGGCCAACCCAGAAAGATCAAAGGCAACGAGCGGCAGTTTCTCGACCGTATCGGTGAACTTGAAAGCGAGGGCGCGTCTCACGATGATGCTCGCAAAAAGGCGGCACGCGAATTTGGCTCGACCGCAGGACCGCGCGCACTTCGAAACATGGAAAGTGCAGCCAGAACCAAGGTCAACTTCTTCAACCTGCGTCTTGAACGATACTTTTCCGACGATCCCGAATTTTTGCGATCGCTTCGTCTTTGACGATCACAAATAACTGGGCAAACTTGGGGTCTTTATTTGTGAGCGTCACGTGCACATTGTCCTGTTGATTGAGGCCACGGTGGTCTCAGCAACGGAGACACGCAATGGCTTACGAAGACAAAAAGACCAAACAGCAGGACCAGAAACAGGATGATGGCACCTGCCCCGACTCAGTCGCTAAAGACCAAGCGCCGCAGAAGAAGGCTTTCAGCGTCAGGGAATTCTGCGCGGCGTACGGCGTCAGCCGCTCTCACGCTTATAATGAGATAAAGGCCGGTCGTCTTAAGTCTCATAATCCCGGACGGCGCCGCCTCATCGGGATCGACGATGCCGACGATTGGTTTGACCGTTCGTAGTGCGCGCCCGTCGGAGTAAGCCTTCGCGATCGAGGGCTTCGTCGCTTGCAGGCTGCGCTCTAAAGCCAACCAATCACACTCGACCTCATTGAACTCAAAATGATTAGAAGGGCATTCCTCCGGGAATGAACGATAAACTATGCCTATTTCAATCAATACGGGACTATATACCCCATTGATCATCGACAAGATCACCATCCTACAGTCAAAGCCTGACTCGCTGAGTCCTGGAACGGATGACAGCATTCGGGGGATCGAGCGGCGACTGAGACCGAGCTGTCTCGGATGTGATCCGGCCCATCTCCCGAACCCATTCACTAAAATCCGGGTAATCTCGACCGAACAGCTGCGCCCGGCCATCGGCGATAGCGCCGAACTGTTCTTTGACTGCGCTAGACGACGCCGCATCAAAAGCGCGATGGCGACGTTGCGATCTCCACAGAGGCAGGCAGTCGCCGCAGTCGACGATCCCGATAAGGTCCCCCGCAGACCTCTGGGACCATTGGCCTGATTGTCTGACATCATCTGGACTTGGCGATACAGCGCAGCCTTAACCGCCATCTAAAAGGGCTGCACTGCCGCTGTCTCTGACGTCCGCCGCTGGCTCTGGTGATAGCGCCCCGAAGCCTCGCACTTACCCGGGAAAGGCAGCGCCACATTTCCATCATTCATTTCTCGCGCACGAGAGCGCAAGACCTTTTTGGAGAAAGAACATGAAGTTTAACGGCGATTTTAAAGACTTAATGGCAATCGTCGCCATCACAGGAAGCGCGGGCACTTGGTCCGGAACCGATCCGCATGACTATAGGGCTACGGACGGCGCTATCCTGAAGTGGTGGCCCTCGACAAAAACGGTTCTCTTCCAAGGTCCCCCAGCTGCGCGTGATAAGCTTAAGAGCGCTGTGATCCGGGCTATTAAACAACGGGCTCTCGACCAGGCGTCGGCCGAGAAGCAGTCGACCGGATCAACAGCGGCACCACAGATCGCAAGTGCGCCCGACCGCGCGGTCTACATAGTCAAGGTCGAACTTGTTCAGGTCGCGACGGTTCCGGTGAATGGCGAGAAGTAACATGGTCAAGAACAAACTGGTGGTGAAGTCAAGGCATCCGGCCGCTCTTAATCTGCTGAAGAATCACGCCCCCGAGTGCGTCGATGATCTTGCGTGGCCAAAGGACTTTCGTGAGCTTCTGGGCCAAATCATCGAAACAAAGCGGATTCGCGTCATTGCTGCCGGTACTCCCGGCGTTGGGAAGACTTGCGGAGCAGAACTCCTAATTCGTCTATTGGACCTCGACGCCATCTGGCTCCGTGGCATCAAAGGCGGCGGAATTGACGAAATCAAGGAGGCGGTCGTTGCGGCAAGCATGGTGTCCCTGGAGGGCAAGCGGCGTGCGATCATTATCGACGAAGCCGACTCCTATAGCTCCCATGCACTGAACGTGCTTCGCGGCGACACGATGGAAGACGATGACGTTGCGTTCATCATCATGTGCAACGATGCCGCAAAAATTCCGGATGCGGTGAGATCGCGATATGTTCATCTTCGACGCAAGTGACAAGGCTCAGGCCAACGCGCTTCAACGAGAGCAATTGCGCCGCGCCCTCGAAATTCTCGAGGCCGAAGGCATCGCAGCCGACCCAGATCAGGTGAAGGCCGTGCTCGCTCCTCACAAAACTGATTTCCGAAGTGGCTTACGTGCGCTCGAACGATGGATGAGCCGGCTCGGAAGCGAAGCCACAACGGCGTCCTCGAATATCACGGTTCCAACACAGTGTTTGACTGCGGACGTCGACGACGAGATCGACAAAGACGCTGCCACGAATTCAGATTACGACGACACAGTCGGCAATTACCCAGCAATTGGTGGCGATACTGACGGACATGCGCGAGTCGCGAATGAAACGTCAGCGCTGCTCAGTACTATACGAGGTATATTCGAAGAACACCTTGTTTTGCCGTCCGGCGGATCGACAGCACTTGCCCTATTCACGATGCTTGCGTATGCCAAGGATGCCGTGGATTACATGCCAATTCTTGCGATCGTGTCCCCGCAGAAGGAATGTGGCAAAACTGCCACCCTCGACCTCTTAAGTATGTTGATCGATGGTGCTGTTTCGACTGTAAATATCACGCCCGCGGCTGTGTTTGAAAAGGCCGATGAAGGAGTTCCCCTCCTCATCGATGAAGCTGACCTGTTTCTCTCAAAGAACAGCGACCTGATTCGCCTTCTAAATGGCGGCATTAGGCGGAGTTCTGCGAAAGTCTATCGGGCAGGTAACAAGTCTTACAGCGTCTGGTGTCCGAAAATCATTGCACGCATCGGTGCGATTGAACCGGCGACGCTCGCAAGCCGTTGCATCAAGATCAGAATGCGGCGAAGTTTGCCCGATGAAGTCCGCGCCCGCGTTCGACCACAACTCGAAGAGGCCTTTGCTCCGCTGCGCGAACGCCGCGAAAGTTGGGTGGCAAACTCGAAAAAGATCATTGAGATGTCTGACCCGCAGATGCCGACAGGCTTTCGGGGCCGGCTGGCCGATAATTGGCGGGGACTCCTTGCGATTGCGGATCTTGCCGGCAAACACTGGGGCGCGCTGGCTCGCACCGCTGCGATGGCTCTCGAGGATATGGGCGGAGCCGAACTAGACCTCGGAACTCTTCTCCTCCAGGATATTCGCGAAATCTTGGCCGATGGCGGAATTCAACAGATATTTTCGGCAGACCTAGCCGATCTTTTGCGGAAGAAGGCGGATCGGCCATGGGTCACATGGTCAAGATATCCGCAACGCGAGATTGCGAAAATCCTCGATCCGTATGGCATTCGCCCGAAGAACATTAGAATTTTTCCCAGACAGGCTAAGGGTTATACCGCCGATCAATTTGAAGATACCTTTCGACGATTTCTTAACGGTCAGTCGGCGGAAGCGGCCTAGTTCGCCTGGGCCGGTGGGACGGTTGGGACGGTCACCACCGCCGTGGTCGAGACGAAAGCCGACCTCCGGTAGAAGTTGCGGCTTAACTCAAGGCGTAAGCGCCTAAGATGGCTTCCTCACCCATACGATTGCGCAAGCATCGGTCGCGAATCCAGCCACCTTAAAGACTGCAGCAATCGTCTGCAAAGGAGCCCGCATTGAGCTTGATTTACGACATTTATGGATTTTATTCCTAATTTATTATATGCTATTGCTTTTGCCACGGAGCCATTCATGAGTCTTATTGGGTATGCACGCGTTTCGACTGCCGACCAGAATCCTGCATTACAAACAGACGCGCTGAGGACGGTTGGATGCAGCCGCGTTTTTGTCGAAACGGCATCGGGGGCTCTCAATGACCGCCCTCAACTCAACGCTGCGCTCGACTACCTTCGGGCCGGCGACACGCTGGTTGTCTGGAAGCTTGATCGGCTCGCTCGCTCGATCAACCATTTGATTGCAACCATCGATAAACTGCAGCAGCTGGGCTGCGGGTTTCAGTCGCTGACGGAATCGATCGACACCACGACCCCCACCGGCAAGCTGACCTTTCACGTCTTTAGTGCCCTAACTGAATTTGAGCGCAGCATCATCCGAGAACGCACTTTAGCCGGGCTTGTGTCGGCTAGAGCCCGGGGTCGGGTGGGTGGACGGCCACGAAGTCTTTCAAGCCAAGATATCGTAGCTGCGAAAGCGCTTATTCGCGATGGCACACTCACCATTGCGGATGTGGCCCGCCGGGTCGGGGTTTCCGACGCAACGCTTTACAAATACATCCCCCACCCGCGCAACAGCATGGTTGAAGGGATGCCAGATTGAGAAGCTCCGCAACGGTTGCGTTGGATGAATTTAATGCGGCGCGATGTCTGATGAGGATGTAGCCATCATTGTCGATCCGATGGTGTTATCGCTTGGTCGACGACATTCTAGATATGTGTGGGGACGCTGCCACGGCGTCGCCGATGCATATCCGTTTAATTGGTGAGAGAGACGAGGACGCCCGCTGCGAAGCGGCAAGCTGTCGCGCCTCTCGTGGCCGATCACGGGATGAGCGAACGCCGGGCGTGTAAAGCCATCGGCTCCTGCCGCATGACGATCAGATACCAGACGATCCGCACGGACGACACCGACCCTGCGCGAGCGCATGAGGGCCATCGCGCAGGAGCGTCGGCGCTTTGGCTAACGGCGCATCCATGTGTTGCTCAAACGGGAGCGCTTCGTGGTCTGCCGAAGGCTCCGCGCCAGCCCCCGTCGCTTCCACCGCCCGATCGGGCAAATCCAACCGCCGGAGCGAACTCCAAATTGGATAAAACCCGAGGGGCAACGTCACACCAGATCGCCAGCGCTGACCTCAATCACGTCATACGAAAGGTCTCGGCCATTTGCTGCGGTTGCGACGTCAATCTGAAGATTCGTAGCGGCAGCATTCATGCGTTGATCGGCCCCAATGGGGCCGGCAAGACGAACTGTTTCAATCTGCTGACCAGGTTCCTGCAGCTATCCGCCGGGCATGGCTCCCGCCGATGTCTCGCGGCTCGGCTTGGTGCGCTCGTTCCAGATTTCGGCGGTGTTTCCGCATCTGACGGCGCTGGAGAACGTCCGCATAGCGCTGCAGCGTCAGCACAGCGACTCTTTCGATTTCTGGCGTTCAAGAGCGTGCTCGACTGCTTCAATATGCGCGCGGAGGAACTGCTGGATGACGTGGGCTTGGGTGAATTCGCTAAGGCGCCGGCGGGTGAAGTGCCTTTCCGCAGGGTTCCATTGGCTTTTGCTTGGCGGTGGCTGTAGCGCCGCCGAGCTGCGTCGTCGTCAGATCATTCGGAGTGGATCCAGCGCCGCCTCCAAGGCCTCGACCTCAACTAATCCACTATCGGCCAGAGTGTCATGCAAGGCCAGGCCGGTCGCTAAAGCTTTCTTCGCAAGCAACGCTGCCCGTTCATAGCCGATAATAGGAACGAGTGCCGTTACCAGCCCGGTGCTGCGATCGAGATGATGCCGACAGTGATCTCTATTAGCGGCAACTCCATTAATACAACGTTCGGTGAGCGTAGCAGTTGCTTTGGTTAATAGCTTCTGAGACATTAGCAGATTGAAGACGATCAAGGGCTCCATTGCGTTAAGCTGAAGCTGCCCAGCCTCTGCTGCGAAAGTCACGGCCAAGTCGTTTCCTATTACTTGAAAGCACACCTGATTCATCAATTCTGGGATAACCGGATTTACCTTTCCGGGCATGATAGATGAGCCTGGCTGCTGGTCGGGCAAATGAATTTCGCCGAAGCCGCCGCGCGGGCCGCTCGATAACAAGCGAAGATCGTTCGAAATTTTGGAAAGCTTAGTCGCGGTTCTTTTGAGCATTCCTGAATACAGAACGAATGCCCCGGTGTCCCAGTTCGCCTCGATCAGATTGTTCGAAGGCCGAATATTGACGCCGCTCACTCGAGCCAGCTCCTCGAGAGCAAGCTTTCGGTAGACAGGAGAGGCATTCAGGGCGGTCCCAATCGCAGTGCCGCCGAGGTGAATCTCCTTTAGAAGGTCAGCTATTTCGCGTCCCCGTTCAATGTCTTCGGTCATTGTCGTCGCATACGCTAGGAATTCCTGTCCCAATGTCATGGGCACCGCATCCTGCAGTTGGGTGCGTCCCAACTTGATAACGTCCTTAAATTCGAACCCTTTCGCCTGGAATGCGCTGACCAGACGCGAAAGTTCTTTATCGAGGAGCGCGTGACTAAAAACAATCGCAAGCCGGCAAGCCGTTGGGTACACATCGTTTGTAGATTGCGACATGTTTACATGATCATTGGGGTGGACTCTTTCCGGCACTCCATTGTTGGAGAGCGTCCGGTTTGCAAGCGTCGCGATGACCTCGTTCGCATTCATGTTAAATGATGTGCCGGCACCACCTTGAATCATGTCGAGTGGAAACTCGTTGTCCCAATGATTGTCGATGATCTCATCGCAGGCCGTTCGGATAGCGGCATGTCGATGAGCATCGAGATTTCCTGCCTTCTGATTTGCATCGGCTGCTGCACGTTTCACCATTCCGATAGCGCGTATAAGAAGGGGGAACTGCGAGGCTTTGATATCTGATACTCGAAAGTTCTCCAAGGCACGTTGGGTCTGTGCGCCCCACAATCTGTTGGGCTGGATGGAAATCGGACCCAGTGAATCAATTTCGATTCTGTCGTCGCAAACCGTCTTCATAACGAACTGTGCTCCTCCGTAATGGGCTTTTGGGTGAAATGTTAGTTTAGAGACTGCAATTTTAATGTCTCTCTGGTGTGGGGCAGACAGGCTTCGGGGCGGCGGCTGATATCTCGGTGATGAGTCTGGGGTCGTCGTATTATCATGACATCGCCGGTTTCGATCACGATCGCGCCTCCTTCAGTTGCTCTGGACCAGAATGTTTTGTTCACGACCAATTCAATCTTGGAGCGCATCCTCTACGAACGCAGTATCATTGTCTGAACATATGGGCCCAGGGATGCTCGCGAGAGAAGCAACTCGCACAGTGCCTCGATGATGTCTCAAGGCCGTTATTCGCTGGCGCGGTGAGCCGCTCTTCTCTAGTGTTCGGACGAACAGTTTCATATTGGGCTTGTATCGTTACTGAGTCGAACGAAGCGCTCGCTAAGGGATGCCGCCTTCTCCACGCGACTGAGATTTTTTCGCACAATTTCCGGTCGAGCATGAACACAGGATGCCAGTAAGAGATTGGTAAGGGCTACGGCAGCAACAAAGGAATTGCCATAAAAATCCGAAATGGCGGGTGCGATAAGGCTGTAGTCGCAGAGCTGCGCGGCTGGCGCGCTCAGCGAGTCAGTAAGCGCTCCGGTGCGCGTGCCAGATGATTTTGCAATCTGGATCGCATCAATCGTTTGTTTGCTATATCGAGGAAACGAGTAAGCGATTAAAACGTCTTCCCTGTCTATCCAACTCAATTGTTCGAACATGGTATCGCTCGAGTCAATGACAATGACTTTGGGTGCGATCTTTGTGAGGTAGTGACCCAGCAAAGTGGCAAGCGCCCGCGACGAACGCAGTCCTACTATGTAACAGGTCTCGGCAGCGCAAACGGCTTCGATAAGGTTGTGCAGGGCTGTGCGATCGATGCGTTCAAGCGCCGCTTGGAGATTGAGAGTCTCCCGCTCTGCCAAGTGCGTAATTAGATTCGATTCATCCTTGATCTCATCGTGGCCTATAAGTCGATCAATCGGAGAAAGCGTTTCGAGCAATCCCTCGCGCAAAAACTCCTGCAGTTCAGGATATCCGTGGAATCCGAGCATTCTCGCAAAGCGCACTACTGTCGATTCGCTAGCGTTGACGCTCGAAGCGATCTCTGCCGCGGTTAGAAATGCAGCCTTGTGCCCACTTTTCAATAAGAAGGCGGCGATCTTGTTTTGGGTGGCCGATAAAGATCGCTCGATACTGTTTAGACGGTCGAGCAAGGATCGTTCGCGCAAATTCAATCTCCTTTTTAAAGCTCTGCCTGATGGGTAGACATAACACAATACTTGCACCAATGGTGGAATTATGTCATCCTTAACGTGCACTTCTGAAGCCGCGACTTAGGGCGCCAAATAACACGAAATGAAGTTGGATATGGGGGTTGAACGGCCGCGCCTGCGAATGACCTGGCCTCGCGACGTTTGCAGTGCACTCAGGCAGTGCACTCAGTAAGTGTCCTTGGGTGGTTCAATGGTGTCTTTCGGTGGCAACTCCTGCTGTCGGAGACCCATGTGGCGCTACGGCGAGCGGTCTTAAGAACCGTCAGGAGATGAAATGAAGCTGCCTAACTTTGAGTACGCTTCCCCTTCGACGATATCTGAAGCGATAAGCTTGCTCGCTTCACGCGACGGCAATGCAACGGTCATATCCGGCGGGCAAAGTTTGATGCCAATGTTGGCATTCCGGCTTGCCTCGCCTGAATTGCTCGTCGATCTCAAGCGATTGAAGGGTCTCGATACCATCGATATTCGCGACGATGGCGTGCGGCTGGGAGCCAAGGTCCGTTGGTGCGATATTGAAAGCAACAGTCGATTGACGCGGAGCCATCCGTTACTGGCCGAGGCGATCAAGCACGTAGCCCACTATCAGGTTCGCAACCGAGGGACGGTGGGTGGGTCGTTGGCGCATGCAGACCCATCGGCGGAAATGCCGGGCGTGACAATGGCCTGCGATGGATCGATTACCATTGTCGGGAGTCGCGGCGTGAGGATTGAAAAGGCCGCCGATTTCTTCGTCGGTCCGTTGACTACCTCTCTTGAGCCAGACGAGATCATCACGGAAGTGCATCTTCCGAGCTGGCCCGCCGACAGACGATGGGCGTTTTGTGAATTTGCTCGCAGAAAGGGCGATTTCGCCATGGCGGGCGTGGCATTGTTCTATGATCTTGATGAGCAAGATCGTGCAGTCGATGCTCGCATTGGTGTCATCGGCGTTTCGGATTGTCCCAAAAGATTGACTGAGGCTGAGGCATCGCTGAATGGTAATGCGGTCACCGAGGAAGTTATCTCGGCTGTTGTGGCTGCCGCAAAAGATTCTGTTGATCCGCCATCCGACATTCATGCGTCGGGAGCTTACCGACGTGCCTTGCTAGGCACGCTGCTGAGTCGTGCTCTCCAGCAGTCGGCTTCACGGGAAAAAAACAATGCAAGTCCAGTTTGAACTGAACGGAGAGGCTGTCGTCGCGGACGTCGAGCCTCGCACTACGCTTGCCGATTGTCTACGGGATGGCTTGCGGAAAACTGGAACTCACGTCGGATGCGAGCACGGTGTATGTGGCGCCTGTACCGTTCTCGTTAATGGCGATGCTGTGCGTTCTTGTCTTGTGTTAGCTGTTCAGGTGGAGGGCGATAAGGTCGTGACTATCGAGGGGCTGTCAGGAGATGAGCTTTCACCGTTGCAGGCGGCATTTCGCAAGCATCACGCACTTCAGTGCGGTTTCTGTACCCCAGGATTCATCACGACGGCCCATGCACTGCTCACCAAAGAATCCAATGTAGATGCTGAGCGGGTCCGGAATGTCCTCTCCGGCAATCTTTGCAGGTGTACCGGCTATCTTCCGATTGTCGAGGCTGTTCTGGACGCTCGCATCCATTATGCACCGAGCGAGAAATAGACGATGAAGGTGTCGAACTCCCACATCGGGCGACCGATGGAGCGTATCGAAGATTTGCGCATGGTGCGAGGACGGGGCACCTATGTTGCCGACGTCAATCGATCCGACCAGCTCTATGCGGTGATAATGCGCAGCTCTGTTGCGCACGGAAAAATCCACTCGATCGAATTTAGCCGGGCTCTTGAATTGCCGGGTGTGAAGCTTGTCCTGACCGCTGCGGATCTAGGTGCGGCTGTACCGCGGATTCCTGTTCGCTTGCAGCCGCTGCCGGAGCTTGAGCCATTTCACCAGCCGATGCTTGCAGACGGGAAAGTTCGCTACGTCGGTGAACCTGTCGCTGTCGTGATTGCCGAAAGCGCAGCTATCGCGGAAGACGCACTGGAGCATATCGACCTTAACATTGAGCGTTTGCGCGCAATTACCAACCGGGAGCAAGTCGAGGCTGCGCCGTCGGTACTCTTCGAAGATCATGGCTCCAACACCGCGATCACATGGAAGGCGTTTCTTGGAGACGCTGACGCAGCATTTAAGGCCGCAGAGTATATTCGCAGGGAAAAATTCCAGATTCAGCGCCACACTGCGATGTTTATGGAGCCCAGAGGATTTGTCGCGGAGTGGGACAGCAATGCGTCGAATTTGACGGTGTGGGGAGCTGCAAAGCTAGCGTGGCACAATCGTCGTGTGCTCGCCGCGGCGCTAGGCGTGAACGAAGACGCCGTGAATCTCGTTGAGGTCGATGTGGGAGGCGGGTTCGGGTCTCGTGGAGAATTCTATCCCGAGGACTATCTAATTCCCGCGGCGGCCCGGATTGTGCGTCGCCCCGTGAAATGGACGGAGGATCGGCGCGAGCACATGATGAGTTCCAACCATGCGCGCGAAATCGAATGTGACGTTGAGATCGCTTTGAGCAAGGACGGACGTTTTCTCGGGCTTCGCGGTCAGATTTGGGCTGATATCGGTGCTTACTTGCGAACCAATGGCTCGATGGGGCCAAGAAACGTCGCGCAGTTCCTGTGTGGTCCGTATTGTTTCGACAACATTGATCTGAAGTGTTCGATGCTGACGACGAACAAGACGCCTAGCGGCAGCTATCGGGGGCCAGGCAGGTTCGAGGCTGATTTTATCCGGGAGCGCTTGATCGATATCGTCGCGAAAGAACTGGACATCGATCGCCTCGAAATACGTCGCCGCAATCTGGTCGCGGACAGCCAGATGCCATACCGGCTGCCGTACATCACCCCGTCCGATAGTTCAAACGAACTCGACAGCGGAGATTACCATGCAGTGTTCGAACGTTGTCTTCAGGAGTTTAATTGGGAGGAAAAGAGCAAGCTGCGGGGGAAGCTGATAGAGGGCTACTATCACGGCCTCGGAATCGGCAGTTTTATCGAAGGAGGCGCTGCCGGGCCTAAGGAGGATGCTCGTCTCGTCCTTGAGGTTGACGGTTCTCTCTCGGTGTATCTCGGTTCTTCGGCGATCGGCCAGGGTCTGGAAACGATTATGGCTCAGATCGCGGCGGACGCGACCGAGCTTCCAATCGAGAAGATCACCGTCAATCATGGATCGACGAGCGATGTAAAGGATGGCTACGGCTCCTATCATTCTCGCTCCACTGTCATGGGCGGCTCGTCGATTTTACTCGCGGCAGAGAAACTGAAGGAATTGATACGCGAAACCGCAGCGAAGCGGTTCAACTGCCGCCCTGCTGAAGTTCTTATCGAGGGCGAGGAAATTAGTTGTGCGGGCAGTCGTCTGTCGCTTTCAATGCTGTCAGACGAGCCGTTGGAGGTCGAAGCCTCTTTCTACAATGCCAAGCACACGTGGGCTTATGGGACGCAGGCGGCGCATGTCGCGGTGGATCCGGAAACCGGAGAAGTCAAGGTGATTGACTATCTTTCGATCGAAGACGTTGGCCGAATGATCAATCCCCTGACACTACATGGACAGGCGGTCGGGTCCATCGTTCAAGGTCTTGGCGGAGCGCTTCTGGAGCACCTTGTTTACGATGCAGAAGGTCAGCTTCTCACCGGATCGTTTGCCGATTACTTGTTGCCGACGGCGTCCGACTTCCCGAGCATTCGTTCGATCACGCTTGAGTTGAAGCCGTGTCCCAACAATCCATTGGGGGCGAAAGGTGCAGGCGAGGGTGGCGTAATTCCGGTGGGAGGAGTTATCGGTAATGCGGTTGCGGATGCGCTGTCTCATTTCAATGTGCAGCCGTCGGAGCTACCGCTATCTCCCCCTCGGGTCTGGGAATTGATTGAACAGGCGCGCCAGCACAAATCTGGTCTTACTTAGAATGTTCGCGGCAGTGGGGAGCGCCTGAAGCCATTGCGTACTTTATAATCTAAGCTGAGGTTCGTGCTCGCAAAGGCCATTCTGTCTCAGTCTTGCATCGATTTTCGCAGAAAACTTGCATCTATGACGGAATTATGCTGTTAAGAAACTCCGAAGGCCAGTGAGAGGTAAAACTGTGGAGTGTTTGAACATTTCCGACGATGCTGACTGGCTCGGAGAGGCTCTTGTCCAGGAAGCGCGGGCGATCTGCCGCATTCCTTCTCCGACCTTCGCGGAAGGAAAGCGTGCGGAGTATGTGGCTGGCCGTCTCAAGGAAATGGGCCTGCAAGCGGAAATTGACGATCTGCACAATGTGACGGCGGTACTTTCCGCGGGGGGGGGCGGGGCGGCGATCATGCTGGTCGCTCACATCGATACCGTATTCCCCGAAGGAACCGATGTTGAGCCCCGTTGGGATGGTCGATTTTGGCGTGCGCCCGGCATCCGGGACAATAGTGCATCCGCTGCAATCGTGCTTCTGTTTCCGGAGTTGCTGCGCCGTAAGGCTGTGAAACTGTCAAGCGATGTTAGGTTGGCGTTTTCCGTTGGGGAAGAAGGGTTGGGTAATCTTCGCGGAATTCGCGCTTTAATGGATCGATATGCTGATGACGTCTCGGCAGTGATCGCCGTGGATGGAAACTTGGGAGTCGTCAATCACGTCGCTATCAGTGTTCGGCGGCTGGAAATTTCTATCAAAACGGAAGGTGGACATAGCTGGGCGGATGCTGGAAAGCCGAGCGCTATCCATGTACTCGCGCGCATCGCCGGAAAGATAAGTGAAATCGCAATTCCCTCAAATCCGAAGAGCGTTCTCAATATCGGTACGGTGAGCGGCGGGACATCAGTTAACGCAATCGCCCAACGGGCTCAGTTCTCGCTTGATATCAGGTCCGTCGACAATGCCGTTGTTGAGGAACTGGAAGCGAAAGTTCGGGGGATCATCGGATCCCTGCCTCGTGATGAGCGAGTGGGCATTGAGGTTGCCGTCATTGGAGATCGTCCTGGTGGAATGATTTCATCCGATCATCCATTGGTCGAGTCGATCCTGACAGGTTATGCAAAAGCCGGGATTGAACCGGTGTTGTTGCCCGGAAGTACCGACGCCAACATCCCGCTCTCACGCGGCATTCCAGCTGCTTCAATGGGAGTGACCGCCGGGGGAAGTATTCACACCCTGCAGGAGTTCTTAGATCCAAAAAGTTTGCCTATTGGCGCTCTTGCGCTTTTGGAAGCCGTGATCTCGCTACAGAATGGCGCTCAACGATGATTACCCTGCTGCGAAATTGTCGTCTTCATGCTCCCCGTGATATGGGCACCAAGGATCTGCTGATCGCGGGCCATCGTATTGCCGCCATCGCGGACTCGTTACCGCGTTCTGCTTTTCCCAATGTCTTGGAAGTCGACTGTCAGGGAAAGGTGGTTGCGCCTGGATTTATCGACAGTCATGTTCATATCCTTGGAGGTGGCGGCAGCAATGGTCCGATTACCCGCGGCCCTGAATTAAAGTTGACCGAATTTACTCTCAACGGAACGACCACCGTCGTGGGCCTGTTAGGCGCGGACGGTTTAACACGGGACCTGATGGGACTTCTGGCCAAGGCACGGGCACTCGAACTCGAGGGCATGTCGGCCTACATTCTAATCGGCGCCTACGACTTGCCGCTTCCTTCGTTTACGGGCGATCTGAAGAAAGACATTGTTCTTGTTTCGAACGCTCTCGGCATCGGCGAGGTCGCCATCGCCGACATGCGATCGTCACAACCGACACGTCAGGAGATCATTCGGATCGGCGCCGACGCCTGCATTGCCGGACGTCTTGCTGGGCGGGGCGGGATCGTCAACGTTCATATCGGACCTGGGAAGAACGGGATCGAGCTTCTTTTCGAGGCGGTAGAGCAAAGCGATCTTCCGGCGAACACCTACCTGCCAACTCACTGTAATCGAAACAGCGCGGTCCTCGACCAGATGGTGAGGTGGGCAAAGCTTGGCGGCCCTATCGACCTCACGACTATCAGGGTCATCCCGGAGTTTGTCACATGTCCTGACGCGGTGAAATACCTTTTGGCAAATCACGTCCCGCTTGAGTGCATCAGCATGAGCACTGATGGTGGCGGCGTCTTCCCGCATCTGTCAGGCAAGGATGGGAAGCCCGGGATGGCGCGATGGGAGGCCAGCGCTCTCCATCTTGAGTTCAAGGACATTGTTGATAATGGTTTGGACCTCGCATCCGCCCTCCATCTCGTAACTGCAAACCCGGCCAGACATCTGCGGCTCTATCCGCAGAAGGGAGCGATTGCGGTCGGCTCCGATGCCGATCTTGTCGTTCTGAATGAGGATCTGACGATCGATAAAGTCATCGCTATGGGGAAGCTGATGGTCAATCAGGGGCAGGCTGTCATCCGCGGGCTTTTCGAATAGCTGCGCGGTGACGTGACTTCAGACGTATTTATTAATCGTGTGTGCGAGACGGGGGCGAGATCGATGACCACGCTTTCGGCGACGTTTCGAAGCCACGAGAGACATGGCGCATCGGTTTGAGACGAGAACAGGAAACAGGGAGGAGGAAATAAATAATGACCAGTTTAGGCCGCATATTATTGGTTTCGA
>JBEBWH010000002.1:0-43333 GCA_040392305.1 Bradyrhizobium sp.
CCGGCGCGATGACACGGATGCCCGCCTCGCTCAGCGCCTTGATCTGATGCCGCCACGAGAATGCAAGTTCCGGCCAGCCGTGGCACAGCACCATTGGCGGCGCATCGCGCGCAGGTCCGGCGTCGTAGTAGCCCATGCGGATGCCGTTGACGGTGGCGAATTGCAGCGGCGGCATCTCGGTCATGGCCATGGCGGCGGTCTCTCGGTTGGCGGGAGATGATGTCAACGGCCGGCGATGGCGGAATTCATACCGGCCGTATCGCCCTGCCGGCGTATCGCGCCTCGTGCGCGCCGACCTCGTCGCGCGGCGGCGCGTATTCCGGGGGCGGATAGGCAAGAGCGAACGGCCCCGAGCGGGCGAACGGAGAGAACGCGCCTTCGGACTGCGCCAGCCGGTCCGCCACCGCCCACAGCACCGCCGCGTTGACGCCGAGACCGAGATGGCTGGCGAACTGCACCTCGATGTTCTCGGCATTGTCGGCCTGCCGCACCAGACAGGTGCGCCAGTTCACCACGCCGTCGCCGCGAGTATAGATCGACGTCGCGGGCACCGGCAGATCGCCCGCCAGCGCCTCGCGCTCGGCCAGGTCCATGTCCTCGACCCGCTCGCCCGACAGCGTCTCGTAAAGTTGGCGGGCATTGGTGGCGGTGACGTCGCCCGAGAACGGGCTGCCCAGGGTGATGACCGAGCGCACCATGTCCGGCGCGTAGAGCGCAAGATCGCGCGCATAGACGCCGCCGAGGCTCCACCCGACCAGACTGACCTTGCGCCCGGAAGCGACGAAAATCTCGCCCAGCCGCTCCCGAAGCCGCGCCCGCATGCTGTAGACCCCGCCAAGATTGCGGCCGAGCCGCCAGCCGTGCACATCGTAGCCGAGATGGCGCAGCAGCCGCCGCAGCGGCGCCGTGGAGAGATCGCTGGCGAGAAAGCCTGGCAGCACGAAGACCGGGTGGCTGTCGCCGCGCGGTGCGCTCAGCAAGACCGGAGCCAGCGCCACGCTGGCGTTGAATTCGAGAAACCCGCGCGCCTCCGCCAGCAACAGGCCGAGACCGGGCGGGCGCAGCGGCTGCGGCGCGCCATTGGAGCGGCGATCACTGACGTCCGTCATCACGGGCCTACCGATCCTGCCTGCCACCCATGCGCCGGTTGCGCCGGCAGGCCGGCCATCATCCCCGGCGACGCGGGCTGCGGTCAATGGCCAAGATCATACGGTCGCCGCCACCGGCCCGCCGTCTGCCGCTCCGGCAGGAACCGGGACCGGCTCACTCCTTGGGACGGTCGGGCTTGGCCCCGAGCCCGCCGAAATTCATGAACATGTCCTGGAAGCGCTGGGCGAATTTCGGATCGAAGCTCAGCCAGCTCTGCAGCAGGGCGTCGGGCGAGAACTTGTCCATGCTTTCCGCCATCCGCGCCTGAAACTTGTCCATCATCGCATCCTGCATCGGCTTGACGTCCGGCAGACCGAGGAATTCGCGCGCCTCCTGCGGCGTGCAGTCGACTTCGATCGTCACTTTCATGGCTAGGCCTCACATCACTTGGTCGCACCACGCAGTAGCCGCCAACAACCGTCGCACGCAAGGGAGGGAGCCGGCATTGTCCGGCGCACGGCACGGCACGCGCGAGGCCGCCGGACCGCCTCTATTAACCGATCGACGGCGAAAAACCATCGCCCGTAATATTAATCTATTAAATTCTATTATTATGAGCTATATGAAATTCAATAATATTAATATTTAATTCCGGTCACCCGCCGACCCGGCTGTCACCAGCGGAGACGCCGGAGACGCACCCGCGACAACCCGAAAAATACAACAGCCCCATGACGACAGTCGAGCCCATCCACAGACCGCTCAAATATCTCGTCACGGGAGGCGCGGGCTTCATCGGCTCCGCCGTGGTGCGCCGCCTGATCGAAACCACGCCGCACACCGTGCTGGTGGTGGACAAGCTGACCTATGCCGGCAATCTCGACTCGCTTGCGCCCGTGGCCGCCAACCCACGTTATGCTTTCGTGCAGGCCGACGTCGTCGATCTCGCCGCGATGCGCCGCATCATCGGCCAGTACGCCCCGGACGTCGTCATGCATCTGGCCGCCGAAAGTCATGTCGACCGCTCAATCGACGGTCCCGCCGCTTTCATCCAGACCAATCTCGTCGGCACCTTCGCGCTGCTGCAAGCCTCGCTCGAATACTGGCGAGGCCTGCCCGAGGCGCGCCAGCGCGGCTTCCGCTTCCAGCACATCTCCACCGACGAGGTGTTCGGCTCGCTCGGAGCCGAAGGTCTGTTCCGCGAGGATACGCCGTATCAGCCAAACTCCCCCTACTCCGCTTCCAAGGCCGGATCGGATCATCTGGTGCGCGCATGGCACCACACCTACGGCCTGCCCGTGGTGATGACCAACTGCTCCAACAATTACGGGCCGTATCACTTTCCCGAAAAGCTGATCCCGCTCGTCATCATCAACGCGCTGCACGGCGAACCGATCCCGGTCTACGGCACCGGCGCGAATATCCGCGACTGGCTCTATGTCGAGGACCACGCCGAGGCGCTGCTGCTCGTGTCCGAACGCGGCCGGACCGGCGAGAGCTACAATATCGGCGGGCGCTGCGAGCGCACCAATCTCGACGTGGTGCGCACGATCTGCGCGCTGCTCGACGAACTCGCGCCCGATCCGGCGATCGGCGCGCGCGAGAGGCTCATTGCCTTCGTCGCCGACCGCCCCGGCCACGACGCGCGCTATGCCATCGACGCGGCCAAAATCGAACGCGACCTCGGCTGGACGCCACGCCACGCTTTCACCGACGGCCTGCGCGCGACCGTGGCCTGGTATCTCGCCAACCGCGACTGGTGGGAGCGCGTCCGCTCCGGGGGCTATCGCGGCGAACGTCTCGGACTGGCCGTCTGATCGCAGGAAGCCGCAGCGGACGCAGACATGCTGACAGTGACACCGACCGCCATCGACGCCGTCAAGGTCATCGTGCCGAAAACCTTCGGCGATCATCGCGGCAGCTTCTGCGAGACCTACACCCGCGAGCGTTTCATCGAGCACGGTATCGCCCACGACTTCGTGCAGGACAACCAGTCGCGCTCGGCGGCCGCCGGCACCGTGCGCGGGCTGCACTTCCAGACGCCGCCGATGGCGCAGGACAAGCTGATCCGCGTGCTCGCCGGGCGCATCCTCGACGTCGCGGTCGATCTGCGCCGCTCCTCGCCGAGCTATGGCCGCTTCGTCGCGGAAGAGCTGTCCGCCGACAACGGCAAGCAGCTTCTCGTGCCGATCGGTTTCGCGCACGGCTTCTGCACGCTCGAACCCGATACCGTCGTGCTCTACAAAGTGACGAACTCCTATTCCCCCGCGCACGATTCCGGCGTCGCCTGGAACGATCCCGACCTCGACATCGCCTGGCCTGTCGCCGCCGACAAGGCGGTCCTGTCCGACAAGGATAGGCGGCTGCCATCGTTCAAATCCCTCCCCGCCTGGTTCGAGTAGCGCCATGAGGATCGCAGTCATCGGACGGCACGGCCAGGTTGCCCGCTCTCTGATCGAACGCGGCCGGGCGACCGGCGTCGACGTGCTGCCGCTGGCACGGCCGCAGATCGATCTCGCCGGCCCCGATCCGATCACCGCCGCAGTTGCGGCGCTGACGCCCGATGTCGTGGTCAATGCCGCCGCCTTCACCGCGGTCGATCGCGCCGAAACCGAACCGGACCTTGCCTTCGCAATCAACGCCAATGGCGCCAATGCGGCGGCGGTGGCGGCCGCCGAAATCGGCGTTCCGCTGGTGCATCTGTCGACCGACTATGTGTTCGACGGCGCGCTGTACCGGCCCTATCGCGAGAACGATCCCCCCAACCCGATCAACGTCTACGGCCACAGCAAATTCGAAGGCGAGATCGCGGTCGCGGCGGCGCAGCCCGATCACGCCATACTGCGCACCGCGTGGGTCTACAGCCCGTTCGGCACCAATTTCGTGCGCACCATGCTGCGGATCGCGGGCGATCGCGACGACATCGCCGTGGTGGCGGACCAGCGCGGCGCGCCGAGCAGCGCGCTCGATATCGCCGACGGCATCCTCGCGGTGACGCGCCAACTGGTGGCGCGGCCGCAGGCGCGCGAACTGCGGGGCACATTCCATATGACCTGCGACGGCGAAGCGACCTGGGCGGAGTTCGCAGCGGCCGTCTTCGCCGCGTCGCTGATGGAGGACGGCCCTTCGACGCGGGTCACGCCGATCCCGAGTTCGGCCTATCCGACGCCGGCGCGGCGGCCGGCCAATTCGCGGCTGGACTGCAGCAAGCTGTGGGCCGCTTACGGCATTCGCCTGCCGCACTGGCGGCATTCGCTGCCGGAATGCGTCTCGCGCATTCTCGGTCCCGAGGCATGAGGCAATCGAGCGGAAGGAGAGGATCGTGAAAGGGATCATTCTGGCGGGCGGCAGCGGCACGCGGCTCTACCCGATGACGCTCGTGATGTCGAAGCAGCTCCTGCCGATCTACGACAAGCCGATGATCTACTATCCGCTCACGACGCTGATGCTGGCCGGCATCCGCGACATTCTCATCATCTCGACGCCGCACGACATGCCGCTGTTCCAGCATCTGCTCGGCGACGGCAAGCGCTGGGGGCTGTCGCTGAGCTATGCCGTGCAGCCGCGGCCGGAGGGACTAGCGCAGGCCTATCTGATCGGCGCGGACTTTGTCGGCGACGAGCCGTCGGCGCTGATCCTCGGCGACAACATCTTCTTCGGCCATGGCCTGCCCGAGATGCTGCGCCGCGCGTCGGCACAGACCGAGGGCGCGACCGTGTTCGCCTACCGCGTCTCCGATCCCGAGCGCTACGGCGTGGTGGCGTTCGACGAGGCCGGCCGCGCCACTTCGATCGAGGAGAAGCCGGCGCAACCGAAATCCAACTACGCGGTGACCGGCCTGTATTTCTACGACGGCCGCGCCGCTTCGCTTGCGGCAACGCTCACGCCGTCGGCCCGCGGCGAACTCGAAATCACCGATCTCAACCGCGCCTATCTCGACAGCGGCACCTTGCATGTCGAGCAGATGGGGCGCGGCTTCGCCTGGCTCGACACCGGCACGCCGGGCAGCCTGATCGCGGCCTCCGATTTCGTCGCGACGCTGGAGCAGCGCCAGGGCGTCCGCATCGCCTGCCCGGAAGAGATCGCCTACAATTCAGGCTTCATCGACCGCGAGCATCTCGCGTGGCTTGGCGCGGAACTCGGCAAAAGCGACTACGCCCGCTATGTGCAGGGGCTCGCCGCCCAGCCATAGCTCTCGAACGCGAAATCAGTCCGCTTCGCCCGCAAGGATCGTCTTCACCAGTTCGTCCAGCGAACCGCCATCGAAAGCAAAGCCGCGCAGGCCGGCGCGGCGCGCCGCCTCCATGTCGCTCGGCTTGTCGCCGATCACGAATGAGCGCTCTTTGTCGATCGGCCATTCCGCGAAGGCGCGCTCGATCATTCCAATGCCGGGCTTGCGGTCGTCATGCGCCAGCGCATAGCGAGGCACGACACCGTCCGGATGATACGGCGCGAGATAGAACCGATCGACATGCGCGCCATGCAACGCGAGCCGGTCCTGCATCGCGCGATTGAAGCGATGCGCATCGTCGAGCGTATAGTAACCGCGCGCGATGCCCGACTGATTGGTGACGACC
The DNA here is from genome assembly GCA_040392305.1 of Bradyrhizobium sp. GTDB lineage: Bacteria > Pseudomonadota > Alphaproteobacteria > Rhizobiales > Xanthobacteraceae > PRO6. The sequence continues at coordinate 5,667 of JBEBWH010000002.1, forward strand.
AGCACCAGATGACCGCTGTCATTGAGCCGGCGCACCGCCTCGATCGCGCCGGGGATGAATTCGAGTTTGTCCGGCTCGAAACAGTAGCCGGTATCGACATTGAGCACGCCGTCGCGATCGAGGAAGGCAGCGGGACGCGGATCGCCGCCGCGCCCCACGGCATGCTGGCCGCCCCAGACACGGTCGGCCTCGGCCGCCGCAACGAGCAGATGATAGAGCGTGCTGGCGGGAATGAAATCGACGCGCGGCGTGCCGTCGGCATCGATGTGATCGATCCAGCCGCCCGCGACCGGCCGACCGAGAAACGTCGTCAACAACCCCTCGATCAGGCGCTCGGCGCGCGCGGCCGCGCTGGCGTCCCCGGCCTCGAAGGCGACAGCGTTGGCCTTGATCGCCTCGGTCTGCGGCCAGCAGCGTTTTGAGGCGGCGATCACGACGCCATCGTCGCGAACGGCATCGACCACGAAACCCTGCGCGTCATAGCCGTGACGGTCCGCATGGGCGAACAGCGCCGCCGCGCAAGGCGCGGGCGTCTCGCCGCGCAGCCGGGCGAAGCGATGCAGCAGCCAGACCCATTCATAATGATGGCCGGGCTCGCACAGGCGGCCGCGCTCGCCGGGCATCGGCTGCCAGCGATCGTCGAAATATTCGCACAGCACGCCATGCGGCGGCTGAACAAAACGCGCCATCATCAGTTCGCGCAGCATGTCGGCGCGGGCAAGAAACTGCGCATCGCCGGTCGCCTCGGCCCAGGCCAGCATCGCCTCGAACAGATGCATGTGCGGATTCTGCCGGCGCTCCGACGCGGCGCGCGGCAGTTCGCTCCAGTATCCGCCGCCCGGCGCGGCGAAATCGCGGTCGAGTTCGGCCAGCGTCTGCAGCGCGACGTCGCGGTAGCGCGGCTTCGGCTCCAGCCGATAAGCGAAGGCCAGTCCGAACAGCACGAAGGCGTAGGCATACAGATCGCGCCGCGTTTCGACCGGCGCGCCATCCGCCTGCGCGGAGAAGACCCAGCCCCGATGGCCATCGCCGCCGCGATAGACCGCGATCAGCCTGTCAGCGGCCGCCAGCGCCATTTCGCGCCCCTCCGGCCACCAGCCGAGCAGCGCCGCGTGAGCGAAAACATAAATCTGCCTCGCCTGCACCATCGCGCGGCGCGGCGTTTCGGGCAGCGCCGCGCCGGACCAGTCGAGACGCTCGATAAAGCTCTGCCGCGCCGGGTCGAAGCCGACGCCGGCCCACAACGGCAGCGCCTCATCGATCAGCCAGGCACGAAGCCGCGCAACCGCGGACTGGCAGGACATTCCGGCTATGACCTCTCTGTCGCCGCTCCGGCCATGCGCACCGCTTATCGGAACGCTCGACTGCGAGCCGGGGCCTCACGGCGCATGAGGTCGCAGGTTGCGCGCCGCGGCGCAAGACCCAAGACCCAAGACCCAAGACCATTATCGGCGGCCCGACGCCTGGCTACACGCCGTCAACGACCGGGCATGAAGGCCGCAGAAACGGAGACGACGGAAATATGTCGGAAGGGACCGGCCGACGCTCCCGCGCGACCAGGCACCGCCGGTTCGCGCAAAGGAAACGCGGCCAAACGAGTCTTTAGCCGCCGGCGCGCTGACGGCGGCCTTTCGGATTGGCGGCGCTGATCTTGAAATCCTCGATCTTGCGGCCCGACTTGATCGCGGCCACCAGCCAGCGCGGCTGCTTGCCCCGCCCCGACCACGTCTGCGACGGCATGGCGGGATTGCGATACTTCGGCAGCACGCGAGGATATTTGCGGCGCGGCTCCCCATTGGCATTGAACGACGTGGGGCTGCGCGCATCGTCGATGGCGGCGATACCGGCAATACCGCGATTGAGCAGCGCGAGCCGCTTCTCAAGCTCCTGCTTCTCCGACGAGATCCGATCAGACAGAATCTTGCTGATCTCCTCGTGCAGAGCCCAGAGCGTGTCGACGGACATTGCCTCCAGATCGAGTTTCTTCATCGGCCTCTCGCACAAATTCCATCGATTCGTCAGGAAACGGGGTTGAATATGTAATATGTCCCGTCGATTTGTTAATCAAGCAGACGCGCCTGCGGTCATGACAAATCGGGGGATTATTAAGCCCTGCCGACCTGTTTCTGTGGATAATATATCATATTTTACAATAACTTGAATTATCTGATCGTCTTGCCCATCCGTATTCGCCCGAATGACGCGTGTCTGTTATTGCGGGATAATCCGGCGGCACGATGAAAGACCGAGCCACCCGCAACCAGCGGTGCAGCAGTGGCGATCTTCACCCATCGCGAGCATATCGGCTTGCAAGTTGCGTCGGCGGGCTATTCGGCGCGGGTTTCGACGGCAGCCTTGCGGCTCACGCAGAATTCTATCGTATCACGGCAGAACCACGCGGAGTTTCCCGTCAGCGTCTTTTCTTCCGGCACCCCGCGAGCCACCCGGCATCCATCGCAATTAAATAACAAAGTATAATTTTAAAATTCCTCATTTTATATTACATTTTATGATATGCTTATTTAAATGCGGCGATTTGCCTGATGAGACCGCATATCAGACGCCCGTCCTCCCCGATCGGCGACCTGAAGCCCTCAGGAGCGATATGGATTTGGCCACTGTCAGTCACCCCGGTGATCGCGAGAGCGCGATGTCGAAACCCGATCTTGAGTCGATGCAGTTCGACGAGCTGTGGGCCATCCACGAGGAGCTCACCAAAATCCTGTCCGACAAAATCCTTGCGGAGAAGCGCGAGCTGGAGAAGCGCCTCGCCAAGCTTCAACAGACGAGCAGCATTCGCGAAGGGGCCGACCAGCCGCTCCCCCCGGGCAGCCGCGCGCCGCGTCGCAAATATCAAAAGGTCCAACCGAAATTCCGCAATCCCCTGACGCCGTCGGAGACATGGTCCGGCCGGGGCAAGCAGCCGCGCTGGCTCGTCGCCGCCCTCAAGGAGGGGCACCGGCTCGAGGATATGCGGATCGCAACCAACGAAGCGGCCGACCAGCCGGAGGCTCCCAATACGACGTCGGAGACGGCGGCCAGCCCGCCCCTCCCGGCCGATCGCCGCCGCTGATGCGACCGCACCTCCTCGGCTAGAGCTTTTCCGCATCTGATGGACTCGGAATCGACGTTCTACATCTTTGTTTCGACGCGTTTTCTTCGCGCGAACAGGCGTCCGCTTCGCTCTAAGGCGCTTTAAGTCGGACATCCGCCTATACCAGGCGAGCAGAGGCGAGCCTGACGGGTCAAGGGACAACAGAACTATCTGGCCATCGCGGGGAGATGACCGGTGCGCCGGTCATAAGGCTGAAGCAGCGCGTGCGTCCCACTCCAGCGACGATCCCGGACGCGCCGGCTGAGGCTGTTATGGATGACGCGGACTTCGTTGAGCAGAGTGTCGCACAGCTCGATCCGGGACGACAGCGCGCCGGTCGATGCCGCTTCCACCGACAGAAGCGAGATTTCCTCGTTAGCCGCCCTAATCGTCTGAAGTGATTTCAGGACTGCATTCATCAGTTCAGCCTGGTGGATATCCATCGCCGCCTCCGCACTGACGCTATCAGTAACTAGACACCATCCGTTTAGACAGAGGCTTTCGGCTTTGGTTCAAATACGTATAAAATACCAAGCGAATACCGGGCAGCCACCACCGGCGGGCCAAACTACTGACCAGACTGCCGCTTTTTTCATTATTCGAAATCGGAAAAGACGGTTGGGCCGGATAAGAAATTAAAATAATCGAGCGCCGCGAGGAAGCGGCGCGACGATCGGCCGGACCGTCGGCAGGCAACGCAAACGCCAAGGTGGGACTATCGGTCCGACACGACAGTCTGGCGCGTCAGGCTCGCCGGCGGCGCGGCAGCCCTCGCAAACGACATGACGTCCGGTTCATCCGTCCGGGCAGTCAACGCGGCGCCCGCGCAACTGCGCCAACATATCGCTGGCAGCCCTCGGCCTGACGGACCCTTTCCCGCAGGCCGGAGAGCTCCGACCATTCCTTCCATAAAAAAAGACCGACAAGCTCCAGCATGAGCTGTCGGTCGTCGAGCGCCGTCTGCCGGGAAATCATCTGAAACTCCAAACGCAACGACTTAAAGCACACTCACAGTACGAACTTCATCAGCGCAATGAAAATCAAGCCGATGCGATGATGCAGACCGCTCCAACAATTGGACGACGAAAAAGCTCTCAGGCCGCGATGGCGGTCGCGCGCATGGTCAACCGGTCAAAGGCCACCTGAATGGGATCGCGAACGTCATAGACACAGGACACCGCCAGCCGGAGCAGCGCGCCCAGCTCGGCGCGCCCGCCGCTGTAATAACAAACCGGCGCATAGGGCGTCATGACCTCGCGCGCGACGCCGTAGATCGCCTCGTATTCCTCGTAATTATCGCATACGACGCGACCTTCGGCGTAGCGGAAGGTCTCCGCCAGCGCACCCTCGGCAAAAACGACGCTATGAACGCCAAGGTCGATCAGGAAGTACTCGACCTCCTCCTGGTAATCCTCGCCGGCGAAGGCGATCGACCCGTCATTGACCAGATGCCTGACGTGAATCAGCACACCGTCGATGAACAGCGCATGACTGGGGGAGAGATAGAGATCGCGGTGGGGGGTATGCTCGTCGAGCGCATGCCGGGCAACGCGAACCGGGGCCACGCTCGGGTGCCAATCCGCCTCCGCCGTCTTCCTCATGCTTTGCCGCCCGATCCACTTGATCCGTCGTGGTCCGTCGCGCGTGACCAGCGTATCTCCAATGGCGAGATCCTCCACGCAAACCTCGCCGCCGGGCGTCAGGATATGCGTGCCGCGAGCAAAGCAATGTGGTTGCTGCGAACCGTTCTTGTTCTTGCCGAGATCGGGAGGAAACCAGCAGTTCGCCAGCAGCGACGAGGAGGCTGCGATCAGCGACAGCCGCCCGGCTGCGGCTCCCAGGGCTCCCAAGGCATGTCGGCGCGCCTGATCGACGGGACCGAAGGGCTTGTCTGACTTGGTCATCACGGCACCCCTGCATTTAAATTTTCGATTCATATTATTATATCGTTTATAATTCGACAATAAAATAAATACGAAAGCCAAATTAAAATTGAAAATTAAATAATTTCCGACGGTTACCGGATACTTCAAGGCTTGGTTCTCTCATCCGGAAAAGCCTTCGCGCCGGAAAGCCGTCACCGGGCCACCAGCTTCATCCGGTCGGAGACCACTTCGCGGAACGTCGCCACCGCCGCCCGAGAGGTCATGACCCGCAAAAGCCTCCTTCGCCCGTCGCAATTGCATCGCCCGGTCGATGGGCTATAGTTTCCAGCGTTCTCTCCGCTCTGCGCAGCGCGCGGAATGTCGGGTGAGCCTGCCGCGGGACGGCGCTATCGGGAGAACGCCTCAAATGAACGCACCTGTCATCCGCCTCACCAGCCTGGCCCATGGCGGCGGTTGCGGCTGCAAGCTCGCCCCCTCGGTGCTGCAGGAGCTGCTTGCCAACCAGCCCGCCGCCGCGCCCTACCGCCAGCTTCTGGTCGGCGTGGAAACCGGCGACGATGCCGGCGTCTGGCAGATCGACGATTCCACCTGCGTCGTCGCAACCACCGACTTCTTCATGCCGGTGGTGGACGACCCGTTCGATTTCGGCCGCATCGCCGCCACCAATGCGATCTCCGACATCTACGCCATGGGCGCCAAGCCGATCATGGCGCTGGCGATCCTCGGCATGCCGCTCGACAAGATCGCCATCGAGGTCGTACGCGATATCCTCAAGGGCGGCGCGACCGTATGCAACAATGCCGGCATTCCTATTGCCGGCGGCCATTCCATCGATGCGCCGGAGCCGATCTACGGGCTCGCCGTCATCGGCATCTGCCGGCCGGAGCAGGTGCGCCGCAACGCCGACGCGAAGCCCGGCGACGCCCTGATCCTGACCAAGCCGATCGGGGTCGGCATCTATTCGGCGGCGCTGAAGAAGGGCGCGCTCGACGGCGACGGCTATGCCGAGATGGTCGCCACCACGACGCTGCTCAACCGCATCGGCGGCGACCTGTCAGGCAATGCCGCGGTGCATGCGATCACCGACGTCACCGGCTTCGGGCTGCTCGGCCACGCGCTGGAAATGGCGCGCGGCTCCAACCTGTCCGTGGTGATCGACGCCGACACCGTGCCGCTGCTGTCTCACGCCACGCGCCTTGCGCAAGGCGGCTTCATTACCGGCGCCTCGAAGCGCAACTGGGCGAGCTATGGCGCATCGGTCGTATTGCCCGAAGGCCTGCCGGACTGGCGGCGCGACTTGCTGGCGGACCCGCAGACCTCGGGCGGGCTTTTGATTGCCTGCGTCGCCGAACGCGCACCGGCCCTGCTGCAAACCATCCGCGAAGCGGGTTACCCGTTCGCGCAGATCGTCGGGCGCACCGAAACCGGGCCGGCCGAGCTACGCGTCACGGCTTGACCGGATCGCTAGCCAAAACCGCAAAGCGCTGGCTAACGCTGACATCGGATCAACGGCGGCCGGCGGGCGCGGTCAGTTGGGCTGCACCAGTTCCACCTTCATGCGCCGGCCCCATTTGTCGAAGAAATGTCCCTCGTTGATGACGAGGCGGTTCTCCCGGATGCGCTCCTCGAGCGCGCGCAATTCGGCCGCCGCCTTCATGTCATCGACCGGCCCCCCGCCCTTGTCGGTGACCGGCATCAGCATCACGCCGTCCCAGGCGATCCGCGCGCCGCTCATCAGCATGACGAAATGATGCCAGTCGATCTCGTCGCCGATCACATGGGTGAAGGTCGAACAAAGCGGCACCACGCCGAGATTGGCGATCGAGACGAGAACCACGAGCGCCGTGAAACCGTCGGTGCGCTCATATTCGTTGACGATCCAGTCGTCGAACAGCGACTCGTCGCGCATGCGGCGCTTAGCAGACTTCGACAAGCGGCAACTCCACGATTTCCCGGTCGAGTTCGGCGAGGAACGGGCCGGTGCGCGAGCTGGCGAACCAGTTCTCGAAATCCGTCAAGGCCTGCAGCACGGCTGCCGATCCGGCCGCTTCCTCCGGCGCACCGGGCTCCACCTGCATCAAGGCCCATCCGGCGCGGATCACGGGCTGGAAATGCTCAAGCGTTTCCTTCTGCGAATCCGTCGTGCCGCTCCAGCTCATCTCGCGCAGGAACGCCGCCGAACCGCCGGCAAGCGCCTCGTCCTCGTCCTTGCTGCCGCCGAGCGCGGCCAGCACCGCGCCCATCAGGTTGAAGCGGCGGAAGCCGAACGCGCGTTCGCGCTCCAGCACGCGGAAACGCTCGGACGCCTCGCGGCGATAGTTTTCTTCGGCGATGCTGGCCTCGTGCGCGGCGCGCTCCAGCCCTTCCAGAAACACCGTCAGCGTCGGCGCTGTCATGGCACACTCCTGTGACGTCGTAGGGAATTTGGCGGAAGAGAATGGGAGTCGAACCCACCAAGGACCGGCTCGCGGCCCTTCCCGGATTTGAAGTCCGGACGCCCCACCGGGAGCGGTGCTCTTCCTGAATGGTCTGTCGTCGGCACAGTGTCAGGCGCAACGTCTACATTGGCGCGTCTGCCGAACAGGTCAAGTCGATGTTTGTTGATGCGACGCAAATCGCCACGGCGCATGGTCACGCCATGCCGGTCGAAAAACTCAAGAATCTGGATCGCGACCTTGCGGCCGTTGTCGAGGCAATCGCGAAACTGCGCCGCAGTGAACTGGTGGTCCGGCGCAGCCGCCGCGAGGCCGTCGGCGATCTCCACCATCTCGGCGACCGTCGAGCGCAGGAAAAAATGATCGTGCGCCACCTCGTCGACCCGGCCCATGCGGCCGAGCAGCTTGAACAGACGGCGGACTTCGGTTTCAGGGATCGAGGTGAATCCGGCGATATCCCGCACCCGCGGCGGACGGAAACGCTCGCCGTCCTTGATGAACGGCGTGATGCGCGCCCACAGCGCCTCGTCCTGCGGCGCGAGACGGACCTCGTGGCCCGGCAGGCGGACCCAGGCGCCATCCAGCGCGACGTCCTTGGTGCGAGCGAGCCCCTGCAGCAGCACCATGAACGCGGGCGCGGGCAGGCGCGGCTCCAGCTGCAGCCGCAGGCGCTCCAGACCGATGCCGGACAGATTGGGGTTCTCCGCATGGAATTTGGTGAGCACGGCCAGAATTTCGTTCTTGAGCCGGAGCCAGGTCGATGGCGCGATCGCGAATTCCGCTTTCGGCGTCGCCATGCGGATCAGGCTGCCGCGCTCCACCAGCGCGGCGCGTTCGGTCGCCGAGACGGCATGATCGCGGATGAAGGCCGAGAAATCGATATAGCCCGGCGCGCGCGACAAAAGCGCGGATAACGACTGTCCAACATCGGGCAGCGCCAGCGCTTCGAGCTGGGCGAGGCGCTCCCCGGTCCGGCGCTTGCGCGAGGGCGCGCGCAAATCGAGTAGCGCGCCGCCACCGATCGTGCGTTGCGCGGTGGTGTCGCGCAGCACGAAGCGATCGCCGCTGGCGGCCGCGATCGGGCGCTCCAGCACCAGTTGCACAAAGGCTTCGCCTCCGGGCGGAACCGGGTCTTCGCCCAGCAGCACGATGCGCGCGCCGACTTCCGCCGCCGCATGGTGCAGCCGCACCGGCATCCATTGCGTCAGCGGTCTGGTCTCCGACGCCAGCACCTCGATCCGGACGTCGATGCGATCGGTCGGAGCATGCAATTCCGGATCGATCACGACATCGCCGCGTGTGATGGCGTCCTTCGTTATCGCATCGCCGGCAAGATTGAGCGCGCAGCGATCGCCCGCGCGGCCGGTTTCCGATGGCCGGTTCTGCGCATGGATGGCGCGCACCCGCGCCGCAAGGCCGGCCGGGCTGACGACGACATGCTCCCCGACGCTGATGCTGCCCGACAGCACGGTGCCGGTCACGACCGTGCCGGCGCCGGGCAGCGTGAAGGAGCGATCGACCGCAAGGCGGAAGCGCCCTTTCGACGAGCGGCGGGCATGCTCCTGCGCGGCGAGAAACAGCCGCTCGCGCAACTCCGCGATGCCTTGCCCGGTCTCGCTCGATACCGGAACCATCTCGGCCTGGCTGAGCGGCGTCGGGCTCAACAGATTGGCGACCTCGGTCTGGACCTCGGCAAGGCGAGCGTCATCGACGAGATCGGCCTTGGTGATCGCCACCATGCCGTGAGCAATGCCCAGCAGATTGACGATGGCGAGATGCTCGGCCGTCTGCGGCATCACGCCGTCATCCGCCGCCACCACCAGCAGCACGAAATCGATCCCGCTCGCACCCGCCAGCATATTGTGCACGAAACGCTCGTGGCCCGGCACGTCGACGAAGCCCAGCGTGCCGCCGTCCGGCGTCGACAGATAGGCGAAGCCGAGATCGACCGAAATGCCGCGCGCCTTCTCTTCCTTGAGGCGGTCGGTGTCGACGCCGGTGAGCGCACGCACCAGCGAGGTCTTGCCATGATCGATATGTCCGGCGGTGCCGACGATCATGCCGCAGGCTCCATCAATGGCAGCTCGGCGAGCTTGCGGGCGCGCTCGATATCCTCGGCGGACAGCCCGGCCTGCGCCGGGACGATGAACGGCTCGGCCAGCGCACTGCCGCCCGCCCGCGCGCGCAACAGCCACATCAGGGCCGCGACCTGGTCGCGCGGCACGCCGGCGCCGAGCTGATACGCCGCGCCCAGCATGGCCTGCGCGTCGGCGTCGCCGCGCGCCGCGGCCTTGTCCCACCAGCGCGCCGCTTCCACCGCGTCGCGCTCCACGCCGAGCGCGTTGTGATAGATCATGCCGATGCGGGTCATCGACGCCGCGACGCCCTGCCCGGCGGCGACCTCCGCCCAACGCTTCGCGCCTTCGACATCGGCCGGGATCATCTCGCCTTCAAGCAGCATCCACGACAGCATGTCCTGCGCCGGACCATCGCCCGCTTCCGCGGCGGCGCGATAAAGCTCGGCGGCGCGGACTGGATCGGCTTCGACGCCTTCGCCCTTGAAATAAAGATCGGCGAGATTGCGCTGGCCGATCGCGTCGCCCGCCTCCGCCGACAGCGTCAGCCACTTCAACGCCAGCGCCGCATCCCGCGGCACGCCCCGGCCCTCGGCGAAGCAGGCGCCGATATTGTTCTGCGCCCGTGCGACGCCCTGATGCGCAAGCGGTCCCCAGATGGCGAAGGCCGCCTCGTAATCGTCCGCCGCCGCGGCGTCGAGCGCCGCCGCCATCAGTTCGGCGACCGAGCTCTCGCTCGCCGGCTGTTCGGAAGACTTGCGCAGCAGCGCCGAAATGCGATCGAGCCAGGCCATTACACTGCTCCCTCGCGCGTCAGATAAGAGAGATTGCGCAAAAAGCCCGCTTCGTCCTCCAGGCAACGCAGATCGAGCACGAATGCCTGATCCTCGATGCGGCCGATCACCGGAACGGGCAATTCGCGGAACGCGCGTGCGAGCGCGGCGAGCGCACGGCCGCTGCCGCGCGCCGCCTTCGGCCGCATGGCGATACCCGCGCTCGGCAGCGTCTGCTGCGGCAGCGCGCCGGAGCCGATCTGGCTGGCGCAGGCCACGACCTCGGCTTCGTATTGCGGGGCGGCCGCGGCGGCGAGCGGCGGCAGCATGCGCTGCGCCACCGCCTCGATATCGGCTGCCGGCCGCGCCATCAGCCGCAATGTCGGCAGCCGCAGCACCAGCCGGTCCGGATCGCGATAGAGCCGCAGCGTTGCCTCGATGGCGGCAAGGCGGATCTTGTCGACGCGCAGCGCGCGCTTCATCGGATTCCTGTTGAGCCGCGCGATCAGCTCGTGCCGGCCGACGATGAAGCCGGCCTGCGGGCCGCCCAGCAGCTTGTCGCCGGAAAAGGTGACGAGACCGGCGCCCTCGGCGACCGCTTCGGCGATTGTCGGTTCATGGGCGATGCCGTAAGGGGCGAGATCAATCAGCGTGCCCGAGCCGACATCGTTGACGAGCGGCACCTGATGCGCATGCGCCAGCGCGGCGATGGCCTTGGCGGGCACCTCTTTGGTGAAACCTTCGATACGGTAGTTGGACGTATGCACCTTGAGCACGAGCCCGGTTTTCGGCCCAAGCGCGGCGGCATAGTCCTTCTCGTGGGTGCGGTTGGTGGTGCCGACCTCGACCAGCCTGGTGCCGGCGCGCGCCATGATCTCCGGCATCCGGAAGGCACCGCCGATCTCGATCAGTTCGCCGCGCGAGACCACCGCCTCCTTGCCCTTGGCCAGCGTATTGAGCGCGAGCAGCACGGCGGCGGCATTGTTGTTGACGACGGTTGCATCTTCGGCGCCGGTGAGTTCGCACAACAGATCGCGGACCAGATCGTCGCGTTCGCCGCGCTTGCCCTCGGCCAGATCGAACTCCAGCGCCATCGCCTCGCGCATCGCGACCGTCGCCGCCTCGATCGCCGCCTCGGCAAGCATCGCCCGGCCGAGATTGGTGTGCAGCACGGTGCCGGTCAGGTTGAACACCGGGCGCACCTTCGGCTGCGTCTCGACTTCGAGCTTGCGCATGGCGGAGGTCGCGATGGCGTCAGCGGCGCGCGCTCCGCTCTCGACAACCTCGCCTGCGGCGCGGATATCGGCGGCGCTGCGGCGGATGGCTTCGACGACGAGCGGACGGCCGAAACGATCGATCGCATCAAGCGCCGGCGCAGTCTTCAGAACCTCGTCTACGGACGGAATTCGCCTGACGCCGGGAGCCCGATCGCGCATCGGTGCCCCCTCAATAGCCGATCAGGAACGGATTGACGCCGCCGCGACGGAAACCGAGCTCGCGCACGAGAAGATCGAGGCCAAGCGTCGCCACATCGTCGGCAACGGGATCGAGCGCCTCATCTTTCTGCTGATTGAGAATTTTCATGTAGCCGTGACAGTCGTCGCAGGTCTCCGCCTTGACGTTGCCGGCCCCTTCGATCTCCTGAAAGACGATCTTGCGGGTCGAACCGCATACCGTGCATTTGGAGCGGACGTAGTTCCACAGCGTGCCGCACAGCGAGCATGAGCAGAAGCGGGTGCCCGGCGCGCGCGGCCAGTTGACAATCACGGAGGACGAAGGCGCGCCGCCGCAGCAGGGGCAGACGCCGTCGCCGACCGACTCCAGGCTGCCCGCGACCAGCCGCGCGGCGAGGCGCGCGAAGTGGACCTGCATCGCTGCGGCGACGAACACATGCTCGGCGAGCGCCTCCACCGGAATGGCCTCGGCGAAGACATTGTCGATCATCGCCTTGCGCATCTCGCCATCGGCCGACGTCACGTGGAGCAGCGCCGCCTTGGCCTGCTCCGGCATCTCTATGCGGGTTGCAGCGGCGAGCAAGCGCCCGAACGTCGTCTCGAACGCCGCATCAGGCGCGAACCGGTTGCGGTCGAGCGGCGGCATCCTGTGATCCCTGGCCCGCGACAATTGCTCGGGATCGATCGGCTCCGGCTCGGGCAAACCCTCCTGGATGCTCGACTGCGCCTCGCACAGGTCGGCAAGGAAACGCAAATAGGAGGCGAGCTCGTGATCGTCGGCCAGGGCGCGGAACCTGGCCGCGCGGGCTGCAAACAGGCCGCGCGGATCGGGCAGCCGGGCAAATGGAGGCTTGGGGATATTACCAATGACCGACGGGTCTGGTTCGGTCGCATCAACGCGTGACATCTCACTCCCTCACGAACCTCACGGGCCACGTGATTTTGTAATCACGTCTTACACCGCGATGGCGCCGGCGCGAGTGCCGGCGCCACGGAACGTTCTCGTCAGTTCTTTCCGGCGACCAGTTCGCGCAGCCACTTGCGGTGATGGCGCCAGGCCCAACCGCCGGTAACCTGCCCGCGGGTCATTGCGCTGATCGTACCACGCACCCAGATCGCCGCATATACGTGCACGATCCAGACGCAGATCGCCACGATGGCGGTGATCGAATGCACCAGCACGGCGACGCGCTTCTGCCCGACAGTGAAGTAGTTGCCGAAATACTGGTCCCAGACCACCACGCCGCTCGTGATCAATACGAGAATGAGCAGCGACATCGACCAGAACACCATCTTCTGGCCGGCGTTATACTTGCCCACTTCAGGCAGCTTGTTCTCGTCCCCGGCGAGAACGTCCCGGAGTCGCCCCAACCAGACATTGTCGGTGCGCTCCCAGAGGTTCAGCCGGAAGAACCGGAAGAACAGACCCATGAAGGATACGAACAAGATAACGCCGATCCAGGGATGGATCATGCGTGTGGTCGAGCCGCCCCCGAACAGACCTGTCAGGAAGAACAGGCTGGGGTGGAACAGCGCGAGGCCGGACAAGGCCAGCAGCACGAGGCTGATGGCCGTGATCCAGTGGTTGATCCGCGCACCAACGGTGTAGCGGTCCACGGTGACGGGGTTGCCGGGATGCACCTCGTCGGTACGATCGACTTGCGATCCACTCATGATTGACCCTCCGCAAGCCGCTTGGCGTTCTTCTCATCATCATCCGTCACCCGGTTCGGACCGGAGACGATGTGATGGAGGAAGCCGAACGCGGCGAACGCGCCAATCGCGGCCAGACCCGCATATTTCGTCAGGCCTTTCCAGATCTCGACGACCGGACTGATCGACGGATTGTTGGGAAGGCTGGCGTAGATCTGCGGCTTGTCCGCATGCTGCAGCACGTACATGACGTGCGTGCCGCCCACACCCGGCGGATCATAGAGCCCGGCGTTATTGAAGCCGCGCGACTTGAGATCCTTGATGCGATGGTCGGCCCACTTCTTCATCTCATCCTTGGTGCCGAACACGATGGCCTGCGTCGGGCATGCCTTCTGGCAGGCCGGCCCCTGACCGACCGCGACGCGATCGGAGCAGAGCGTGCACTTGTAGGCCTTGTGGTCGACCTGCGAGATGCGAGGAATGTTGAAGGGGCAACCCTTCACGCAGTAACCGCAACCGATGCAGTTATCCTTCACGAAATCGACGATTCCGTTGGAGTACTGCACGATGGCGCCGGGCGCCGGGCATGCCTTGAGACAGCCCGGATCTTCGCAATGCATGCAGCCGTCCTTGCGGATCAGCCATTCGAGGTTCCCGGTCTCCGCGTTCTCGTATTCGGTGTAACGCATCAACGTCCAGGTGTTCGGCGTCAGATCGTGCGGGTTGTCGTAGACGCCCACATTGACGCCGACCTCCTCGGTCAGGTTGTTCCACTCAAGGCACGCCACCTGGCATGCCTTGCAGCCGATGCATTTGGATACGTCGATCAGCTTGGCCACCTCCGTCTGCCGCTTGGCGGCAGGCGTGATGGACGAGGCCGAGCGGCGGATCAGGTCTTGTTCGCCGAACTTCGGGGCGACCGGCTTGGTGGTCGGGTTCGCAATCGGTGTGAACATCGTGCTGCCCTCCCCTTACGCCACCGGACCCGAGATGGGTTCGACATTGACAAGGAACGCCTTGAACTCCGGCGTCTGCGAGTTGGAGTCACCGATCGCCGAGGTCAGCCCGTTGATCGGTGAGGCCTTCTTGGTTTCGCCGATGAAGCCGAAGTTAAGCGGCAGGCCGACCTGGTGCACCGTCTTGCCGTCAACCTTGAACGGCTTGATGCGCTTGGTCACGACCGCCTTGCCTTTGGCTTCGCCGCGCTTCGACCAGACGCGGACCGGCTGGCCGTTCTTGATGCCCTTCTCTCTCGCGAGATCCTCCGACATCTCGATGAAGAACTCCGGCTGCATGACTGCGTTGGCATGCACCGTCTTCGTCCAGAAGTGGAAGTGCTCGACGAGGCGATAGGTGGTCGCGACGATCGGGAAGTCCTTGGACGAGCCAAGCGCCTCCATATCGTTTTTGAACACCCGGGCGACCGGATTGCCCTTGAGCTTCGGGAACACCAGGTTGCCGACCGGCGACTCGAACGGCTCCATGTGCACCGGGAACGGACCGTCCGCCATCAGGCCACGAACCCAGAGGCGGGACACGCCTTCCGCATTCATGATGAACGGACCGACAGCACGCTCCGGCGGGATGGTCGGCACATAGTCCGGCACATCCGGTCCGGTCCAGCGCTCGCCGTTCCAGTACATATACTTCTTCGCCTCACTCCACGGCTTGCCGTCGGGATCGGCCGAAGCGCGGTTGTACTGGATGCGGCGGTTGGCCGGCCACGAGAAGCCCCAGTTGCCGTAGACACCGAGACCCGACGGATCGCTGTTGTCGCGACGCTGGGCAAAGTTGCCCGTCGGACCATAGACGCCTGTGTAGATCCACATGCAGCCGTCGGTCGATCCGTCGTCACGCATTTCGCCAAAGCTCGCGAGCCGTTGTCCCTTGGCCCGGATGACTTTGCCTTCAGCGTCCTTGAGGTCGTCCAGCGCCTTGCCGTTGAGCTCGGTGAGAAGCTCTTCGGACGAAGGCTCAAGCGGGTTCTTGTAGCTCCAGTCGACGGCCATGAGCGGCTCTTTGCCCTTGCCGCCGTCCTTCTCGTACATCTTGCGCATGCGCACGAAGAGATCGGAGAGGATTTCGATATCCGTCTTGGATTCGAAATACGGATCGGCCGCCTTCCAGCGCCACTGGATGCAGCGGCTGGAGTTGGTGACGCTTCCTTCCTCCTCGGCCCACGACGTGACCGGCAGCATGAACACTTCCGTCTTGATCTTGGCGGGGTCGACGTTGTTGAACTCGCCGTGATTCTCCCAGAAGCGGACCGTATCGGTTTCGATCGGATCCATGCTGACCAGGAATTTCAACTTCGACAGGCCCTCGCGGGTCTTGTTCGAGTTGGGAATAGCCATCAACGGATTGAAGCCCTGGCAGATCAAGCCGTTGGTCTTGCCCTGATACATCAAGTCGAACATCTTGATGCAATCGTAGATGCCATCGAGCTTCGGCAGATAGTGATAGCCGAACTCGTTGTCCTTGGTGGCGCTGGCGCCGAACTGCGATTTCAGGAAGGAGACATAGAACTTCCTGTAGTTCTGCCAGTAGCTCGTCTGATTCGGCGTCAGCGGCTTGAAGGCGCGCTTGGCCAAATGCGATTCGAGCGTCGGCTCAGCCTCGGTCGGCAACGCCAGATAGCCGGGAATCGCGGCCGTCAGCGTGCCGACGTCGGTGATGCCCTGCACGTTGGAGTGACCACGCAGCGCGTTCACGCCGCCGCCGGGGATGCCGATATTGCCGCACAGCAGCTGGATCATCGCCGCCGTCCGGATGTTCTGGGCGCCATGCGAATGCTGCGTCCAGCCGAGCGCATACATGATAGTCATGGCGCGCTCGCCATTCGCGGTCGAAGCCACCCACTCGGCCACCTTCAGGAACTTGTCCTTCGGCGTGCCGCAGACACGCTCGACCAGCTCGGGCGTATATTGCGCGAAGTGCTTCTTCATGAGCTGGAACACGCAGCGCGGATCCGACAGCGTCATGTCGCGAATCGCGAAGCCGTCCGGTCCGAACTTGTATTCCCAGGTGCCGCGGTCATACGTCCGCTTACTCTCGTCGTAACCGGTGAAGAGTCCGTCCTGGAAACCGAACTCATCCTTCACGATGAAGGCAGCATTGGTGTAGTTCCGCACATACTCCTTGTGGATCTTGTCGTTGGTGAGCAGGTAGTTCACCACGCCCGACAGGAACGCGATATCCGACCCCGAACGGACCGGCGCGTAATGATCCGCCATGGCCGCCGAGCGGTTGAACCGCGGATCGACCACCATGAGCTTGGCGCCACGCTCGGCTTTCGCCTCGGTGACCCACTTGAATCCGCAGGGATGCGCCTCCGCTGCGTTACCACCCATAATCCAGACGAGATCAGCGTTCTTGATGTCCGTCCAGGAATTCGTCATTGCACCGCGACCAAATGTGGGGCCAAGACTGGCCACCGTCGGTCCGTGTCAAATTCTCGCTTGGTTTTCGATCTGCAGCAGACCAAGGCCGCGAGAGACCTTGAACGTGAGCCAGCCGCCTTCGTTCGCAACCGAACTGCCGGCGAGGAACGCGGTCGACAGCCAGCGATTGACCGGCACGCCGTCCTTGTTCTTCTCGACAAAGTTCGCGTCGCGATCTTCCTTCATCAGCTTGGCGATGCGATCCATCGCGAAGTCCCAGCTCACACGCTCGAAGCCGTTAGCGCCGGGCTTGCGATACATCGGGTACTTCACGCGCGACTTCGACTTGATGTAGTCGATGGCGCCCGCGCCCTTCGGGCACAGCGTGCCGCGGTTGACCGGATGGTCGACGTCACCCTCGATATGGGTGACCACCATCTTGCCTTTTTCTTCCTTGCTTTCGGCAGAGAAAATCATCATGCCGCAGCAAACGGCGCAGTATGGGCACTGGCTGCGGACTTCTTTCGTCTGCGCGAGCTTGAAAGGCCGGACCGATAGTGCATGGGCAGCTTCGATTTCACCAAATCCAAGCGCGCCGAGACTCGTTCCTGCCAGACCCGCGCCGGCGCCGAGCATAAACGAGCGCCGCGAGAGCTCCATATTCATCGGGTTCCCTCCGAAAACGTGCCCCTCACGGGGGACGCCAAACTTTTAGAGTTTGTCAAAAGAAAAAGTAGAACCACTTCCGGGAGCTGTCAAACCTGACCATATGCACATAACGGAATGTTTTCATTGGCAAAACACACCCGGAACAAAAAATACCGCTGAACATCCCCATCTTTTCATTCAGATATTCTGCATGTTATCGGAGCGATCGCGAGCATTTCTCCGTTTTCACAACTAAATCGTGTTTGCACCGTCAATTCGGCTAATTGATTTCGCTTAAATGCTGCCCCATACTGCGGATTGTGGCACACATGACCACTCCCGCGGGTCGGGGATTTCAGTTTTCGGCAACATCCGCGACGACGAGCCTTATCCTTTCGGATAATGCGACTAAACGCCGCTTCGAGGCATTATTCCATCGTCGTGGAGGAATGGCCCGGTTAGCCAGCCGGCTGGAAATGTTTGCCTGCGGCATGGCTCGTCTTGCCGCAGTTCATCTTGCCGCTGCCCGTCTTGCTACCGCTCTTGCTATTGCTTTGACGCCGCTCGCGCCGTTTCCGGCTGCATCCGCCACCGCCGGATCGACGCTCGAGCCCTGGAGCAACCCGCCTCCTGCTCCATTCAGCCTCGATAGCCTGCACGGCTCCCGCCACGACCTGAACGCCCTTAAGGGCAAGGTGGTGCTGCTGCATTTCTTTGCGACATGGTGCGAACCATGCGTCGCCGAGATGACCTCGCTGCAGCAACTGTCGCGCCTGACCCGCGACAAGCCGCTGGCGATCGTCGCGATCAATGTCGCTGAGGTCGATCTGCGCGTGCGCGCTTTCTTCGACCGGCATCCGGTCGACTTTCCCGTTCTGCTCGACCGCGACCGCGTGGTGGCGCGGGCATGGCGCATTTCCGGCCTGCCCTCCACCGTCGTGCTCGATGCCGGACTGCGGCCACGCCTCGTCGTCGAGGGTGACCTCGACTGGTCCCGCCCCGATGTCGTGGCGACGATCGAGGCTCTGTATCCACCGGGGGCACAGCAAAAAGACTAGCGGCATTGCCGCACATTCACGTCCGCATTCAAAGTCAACATCCAAAAGGGAAGAAACACCATGGACCGACGCGAATTCATCAAAAGCACCGCCGCGCTGTCATTCGCAGCCGCCCTGCCCCACAGCGCATGGGCGGGGAACGTCTTCGCGCCGAAACCCGGCGCATGGCGCACGGTCGATCTCGTCACCCGGATCGAGATCGACAAGCCGGAGGGCAGGATGCAGGCCTGGGTGCCAGTGCCCTCCGTCAACGAGGCCGAGTGGTTCAAGAGCGGCGAAACGAAATGGACCGGCAACGCCGCCAATGTGACGCGCGTCCGCGATCCGAAATACGGCGCAGAGATGCTGCATGTGACCTGGAAGGACGGCGAAAGCGCGCCGGTGATCGAGGTGACGAGCCGCGTCGCCATGCGCGACCGCGCGATCGACCTCGGCAAGCCCGGCAAGGCCGCGCCGCTGAGCGAGGCCGCACGCAAGCTCAACCTCGAAGGCACGGATCTCATTCCCGTTGACGGCATCGTGAAGCAGACCTCGGACAGGATCGTCGCCGCCGCCAACGCCAAATCGGACCTTGAGAAGGCGCGCGCGATCTACGAATGGGTGGTCGAGAACACCGCCCGCAACGCGTCCACCCGCGGCTGCGGCATCGGCGATATCGCCGCCATGCTCAAGAGCGGCAACCTCAGCGGCAAGTGCGCCGACCTCAATGCGCTCTATGTCGGGCTCGCGCGCGCGGCGGGTCTTCCGGCGCGCGACGTCTACGGCATCCGCGTCATCCCCTCGCAGTTCGGCTACAAGAGCCTCGGCGCCGGGTCGTCCAACGTCACCAAGGCGCAGCACTGCCGCGCCGAAGTCTATCTGGATGGGTTCGGCTGGGTGCCGGTCGATCCGGCGGATGTGCGCAAGGTGATGCTCGAAGAGCCGCCGGCCAACCTGCCGATCACCGACCCCAAGGTCGTGGCCGCGCGCAAGGCGCTGTTCGGCGCATGGGAGGGCAACTGGGTTGCCTACAACACGGCGCACGACGTTGCCCTGCCCGGCAGCCGCCATCCCAGGATCGGCTTCCTGATGTATCCGCAAGCGGAGCGTGCCTCGCTGCTGCTCGATTGCCTCGAGCCGAACAACTTCAAATACACGATCACGTCGAAGGAAGTGACGGCGTAACCACGACGACAGTGGCGAGCGGCGCTGACGTGCCGCCCGCCATTCATTCAGGAAACGGCTTCGCCGCACAGCTTTCGGCGAAGTGAGCGGCAACAAGAGCGACGATGAACGCGATCTATCTCGACAACAATGCCACGACACCCATCGCGCCAGCAGTGCTGGACGCAATGCTGCCCTATCTGCGCGAGCATTTCGGCAACGCGTCGGCAAACCACGCGCTCGGCCATATGGCACGCGATGCGGTCGAGGGCGCGCGGGCGCAGGTCGCGGCACTGATCGGCGCGCATGCCGACGAGATCATCTTCACCAGCGGGGGCACCGAGGCGAGCAACCTCGCCATCCGCGGCATCTGCGAGGCCGACGCCGCACGGCGCGCGATCGTCACCAGTTCGGTCGAACATCCGGCGACCGAGGAGCCATGCCGTCTGCTCGCCGCGCGCGGCACTCCGGTCCATCGCATCGCGGTGCGGCCGGACGGCCGTGCCGACACCGCCGAGGCGGAAGCCATTATTCGCGACGGCACGGCGCTCGTCACCCTCATTCATGCGCAGAACGAGACCGGCGTATTGCAGCCGGTGGCCGAGATCGCCGCGCATGCGCACCGGAATGGCGCGCTGGTTCACGTCGACGCCGCGCAATCCGTCGGCAAGATCGACGTCGATGTCGATGCGCTCGGCGCCGACCTGCTGTCGATCGCGGGCCACAAACTTTACGCTCCGAAAGGCATCGGCGCGCTGTATGTCCGTCGCGGCGTCGTGCTGGAGCCGGTGCTGCGCGGCGCGGGGCAGGAAGGCGGCCGCCGGCCCGGCACCGAGAATGTCGCGTCCATCGTCGCGCTGGGAGAAGCCTGCCGCCTCGCCGCAAGCCGCCTGCGCGACGGCAGCACGCACAAGACGGCCACGCTCGCGCGCGATCTGTTCGACAGGTTGGAGCGGAAAATCCCCGGCCTCGTGCTGGTCGGGCATGCCACGGAACGACTGCCCAACACGCTCAACGTGCTGTTTCCCGGCGTCTCCGGCCGCAAGGTGCTCGAAGCCTGCCCGCAGGTGCTGGCCTCGACCGGCTCGGCCTGCCATGCCGACCGCGAAGACGCTTCCAGCGTTTTGCGCGCGCAGGGAATTCCCGAACGGCAGGCGCTCGGCGCGGTGCGGCTCTCGCTAGGCATGACGACGACGGACGTGGATATCAAGCAGGCCGCCGCCGCGCTCGCCGACGCATGGCGAGCGGTCGCAGACGTGACGCAGGCGGCCCACGCCAGCTGATTGGCGTCAGGTCTTCACGCGGTCGCCGCTCCCGGCGCGCTGGAAAACCGTGCGGAACAGAATCGACAGATCAAGGCCGAAACTCCTGGCGCGAAGATATTCGGCATCCTTCTCCGCCAGCCGCAATGGATCGGACATATCGATATCGTTGATCTGCGCAAGGCCGGTGATGCCCGGACGAAGCGACAGCACGCCGCGCTTCTCACGCTCATCGATCAGCGTGGTCTGCGACGGCAGACAGGGGCGCGGTCCGACAAAGCTCATCTCGCCCGTCAGCACGTTCCACAGCTGGGGCAGTTCGTCGAGCTTGGTCCGGCGCAGAAAAGCCCCGATCGGCGTGATCTGCGCGGCCTGCACATCATGCGTCGGCACGTTGGGCGTGCCGGTCCGCATCGTGCGCAGCTTGTGGCAGTAAAACAGCCGGCCGTCGCGCCCGACTCGCTGCTGCGAGAAGATGCCGGGACCGTCCGACTCCCGCCGGATCAACAGCACCAGAATGGCGATGGGAAGCGCGGCCACGAGCAGACCGCCCATGGCCGCTGCAATATCAAAGGCTCTCTTCACGTCTTATACTCGTATGCCGCGCCGACAGCGCAGGTGGTGTCGCTTTGCGTGCTTCGCACTGGATGCCGGCCATACGCAAGCGAGCGAGAGTCTGTCATCCATTCATGACCACGATGAAAGACTCCGCGCTTTTGTATCGACGCGTTTGCTGGACGCAATCCGGTCTCCGCTGTGCTCGAAGACGCTTCGATGGGCCTGCTAGCAATCACGGCGTCGGCGTCATGGTCGGTGCATCGTCCGACACCGGCGCCGGCTTCGACACCGGCTTGCCCAGCTCCGGCACGATTTCGGTCAGCGCGGTCCGCGCGCGCGCCGCATCGCCCGCCAGCGCCGCCGCCTCCATGACGGCGAAGGTGCGATCAAGCGCAGCGCGATCGACGATGCGCGCCGCCGCCATGAACACGCCCTCGGCCTCGGTCTTCACGGTCGGCTCGTCGGGATCGAACAGTTCCTCGAACAGCTTCTCGCCGGGCCGCAGCCCGGTGAAGGCGATGGCGATGTCCTTGTCCGGCTTATGCCCGGCCAGCATGATCATCGTGCGCGCCAGATCGATGATGCGCACCGGGTCGCCCATGTCGAGCACCAGGATGCGACCACGCTGATTTTCGGCAAGCCCCGCGACCGCCGCCTGCAGCACCAGTTCGGTCGCCTCGCGAATGGTCATGAAGTAGCGCCGCATCTCCGGATGCGTCACCGTCACCGGCCCGCCGGACATGATCTGCCGCGTGAACAGCGGCACCACCGATCCGGCCGAGCCAAGCACATTGCCGAAACGCACGGTGATGAAGCGCGTCCGCGGCGTTTCGATATCGAGCATCTGACAGAAAGCTTCGGCCGCACGCTTGGTCGCGCCCATCACGCTGCTCGGGCGGATCGCCTTGTCGGTGGAGATCATCACCATCGCGTCCACGTTGCAGGTGATCGCCGCCTGCGCCACCGTGCGGGTGCCGATCGCGTTGGTCAGCACACCTTCGCAGATATTCGCTTCGATCAGCGGCACATGCTTCAGCGCGGCGGCATGGAACACGATGTTCGGCCGATGGTCGGCGAAGATCTGGCCGATGCGCTCGGCATCGCGCACCGAAGCGATCAGCGGAACGCGCGCGACGTCGGGGAACAGCCGTTGCAGCTCCTGATCGATCTCGTAGATATTGTATTCGCTGTGATCGATCAGGATCAGGCGCGCGGGCGCGTTGGCGGCAACCTGCCGCGCGATCTCCGAGCCGATGCTGCCGCCCGCCCCGGTGACGACGACGACACGCCCTGAAATCAGGCCGCGGATGCGCGCAACATCGAGGCGGACCGGCGGCCGCCCCAGAAGATCGTCGAGCGTGATGTCGCGCAGCGACGGTTCGAACGAGCCGCGCACGATCGAATCCGCGATCTGCCGCACCGGCAGTTTGAGCTGCGCGGCGAGCGCCGTCACCTTGGCGAGCTGCGGCTTGTGATCGTGAGTGGTCGCGACCAGCAGGGCGTCGATATGCTCGCCGTTCTCCTCACACGCCTTGACGATATCGGGCAGATCATCCAGTTCGCCGAGCACGCGCACGCCGCGCACGCGACGCCCGCTGTTGTGCTGGTCGTAATCGACAATGCCGCGCACTTTGTAGCGGCGCGACATTTCCAGATTGTAGGTGCGGATGATGCGGTCGGATTCGGTGACGGTTCCGATCAGCAGCAGTCCCTCGGCCGCACCATCCTTGCGGATCACCCCGCGCAAGGCGTCGAACCCGCCGTCCTTCCAGACGCGATAGATGATGCGCGGCGCGCCGAGCAGCACGATCAGCACGAACCAAGCGATCAGCGGCACCGAGCGCGGAACCGCGTCCAGCCGGTTGACGAGGAACATCGACGCAAGAAATACGAGCGTGATGAAGGTCGACGCCAGCGCAATGGCGCGCAGATCGGTCAGCGAAGCGAACCGCCAGATGCCGCGACCAAGCCCGAACAGACGAAACGTCACGGCCGCGATCAAGGTATAGATACCGACGGTCAGACCGAATGTCTGATCGAGCGAGATATCGTCGGTCCCGAGGCGGAATATCAGCGACAGCGTTATCGCCAGCGCGGCGACAATGATGTCGTGAATCATCGCAAGAGTGCGTTTCATCGCAGAACTTTAGAACCGGGACGGTGAACAGGGAAGCGGCGGCGCAAGCCGGCACACGGCAAAGGAAATCGAGACTCACCAAGGGTGATCAATCCATCCACCCCGTTTACGTCAACTTAACGGCGCTGGAAACCGGCAACCATCGCGGCGATCCCCTTTTCGGGCGATTGCACAGGATGCCAGCCGAGTTGCCGTCCGATCAGGCTGCTATCGATCTCCAGCGAATCGACCAGCCGCTCGACGTCGCCGCCACGGCCCATCAGCCAGCCGCCGAGACGCAATGCTGCAACCGGCACCGGCCACAGCCGGGCCGGACGGCCGAGCGCCTTCGCGATCATTTGAATCAATTGCGGCGTCGAAAGGTCCTGCCGGTCCGATACCAGATATGTTCGTCCGACTGCTGCCGGATGCGTCAGGCAGGCCATGACGGCGGACGCCAGATTCGCAAGATTGACCATGCTGCGCCGGTTGCGCACCAGCGCCAGCGGCAGCGGCACCCCTCTGGCGATCCATTGCGTCAGCCGCAGCATATTGGCCTTCGGATTCGCACCGTAGACGACCGGGGGGCGCAAGATCACGGTCTCCAGCCCGGTGCGCGCGGCCAGCTCCGTCAGGGCGCATTCGGCTTCATGCTTGGAGATCGCGTAGGGATCGGACGGCGCCGGCTCGTCCGTCTCGCGAAAGGGCTGCCCATGCGTCGCCTCGCCATGCACCTTGGCCGAGCTGAGATAGATGAAGCGCCGCACGCCGGCGGCCGCCGCGCACTCGGCAAGCCGCCGCGTGCCCTCGACATTGACCCGGCGAAACTCGCTCAAGGAATCGGCAGCATGGTCGTTAAGCTGATGCGCGCGACCGGCGCAGTGCACCACCGCATCGACCCCTTCGAGCGCGTGAGCCCAGTCGGTCTGCGGTCCGAGTTCGCCGACGATCACCGTCGCTACGCCCGGCACGGCAATCGGGCGGCGCAGCGCGGCCACGGGCTCGCAGCCCGGAGTCAGGTCCAGTTGCCGGATGATCTCGCTGCCGACAAATCCGCTGGCGCCGGTTACGAGGATACGCATGCCCCACCCTCCGCGGTCGCGAGAATATCCATCGCCATGGCGCGCATGATCGTGGCCCGTGCGTATTTTGCGACGAATGCGGAGCGATCCGTTGGCGCGATGCGCAGCGTATCGAAGGCCGCTGCGGCCGCGGCCGCATCGCCGGGCGCAAACAGCGCAACATTGTCGATCTCGGCCGCAGCGAACTCCGCCGCATGCCCGGCCATGCCCGCCCAGACCGGCTTTCCGGTCGCGGCATATTCAAACAGCTTGGACGGCAGCACGCGGCGAAAGGCCGGATAGTCGTTGAGATGCAGGAACAGCACGTCCGCCGCGCGATATTCCTCGATCAGTTGCGGACGGCCGACCGGCGGCAGAATTTCCACATTGCGGACACCCGCCGTCTCCAGCGCCTGCCGTAACGCCGCGCATCGTCCGCCGTCGCCGAGAATGCGGAAATTGACTCGGTCCGCGAGACGGCGCGCGAGATCGGGGACGATGATATGAAGCCCCTGCCCCTCGCCGATATTGCCGGCATAGAGCACTCGCAGCGGCCGCCCGCCGGCCGGCCGCGCAGGCGACAGATCGAGGCCGATGAACTCGTCATCGACGCCATTGGTGAACCATGAGAACCGCGCACCGGGATAGCGCGGCTCGAAATAGGATGCGAAGCCGCGCGAAACCAGATTGACCCGCTGCGCACGCCCGATGGTCCGCCGTTCGACCCAGCCGAACAGCGGCGTCATGGCAACGGCAAAGCGCGGCAGCACGTCCTTCATCGTATCGACGAAAATATCCCGGATATCGAGATAGAGCGGCGCATTCAGCGTGCGCGCCAGATGCGCGCCGAGCGCCGCCGTCATCAGACGGGACGACGAGGCAAACACCGCATCGTAACGCCTGCCGCGAACGAGCCGCCGCGAGGCCCGCGCGAAACTAAGGAAGGCCCGGGCCTGATCCGCCATGCCGCTCTTGTGCAAGGGCAGCGCGATGCGCCGGACGGTCAGGCGCGGCGACTGCTCGATCTCCGGCGCTTCGCTGGAAAAGCTGCGATAGCGATTCGGCAATGTGGTGACGACATCGATTTCGACATCGGGCCGCGCCTCAAGCAATGCGTCGACCAATGCCGAAATCCGGAAGCTTCCGGCGGACAGATCGGGCCGGAAGTAAAAACTGACGATCAGCAGCTTCATGGCGACCAGGACATCGTGGTGGTCAGCGTGTCGCGGTCCAGATGGACGATCAGTTCCGGCTTGGCAAGGGACAGGCCGAATTCCGGATGCCAGCGGCTTTCGACCAGCTTCGGGTCGCCGCCGACAAAACGGATACGGATCGTCTGCCCGTCCGGCAATGATGCCGCGAATCCTTCGGCGTCACGCGTCAAGCGGATCGCCGGATGAAAGTGGAAATGGGCCACCGCGCTCGCGAATGTGCCGCTGACGGTGTCGACCACTTTCAGCCGGTCGGCCGAAAACGACCATTCGCGGCGATGGACCGGACGCCCAGGCAAGCGAGTGTAGCCATCATGCTCGGCCGCGACACTGACGCCTTCGCCCTGCACCTCGATACGCTCGTTACGCACCCGGGCGCGGCGGGCGACACGAAAACCGCTCCACACCTCTGACGAATTCTGCCCGTCGATCACCACTGTGCTATGGGCCGCGGTGCCGCGCTGATGCAGCCGCTCCGCGCTCTCGCCATAAAGCGAGGTGCCGGAATTGACCAGCAAGCGCTGCCCATACAGCGACAGTTCGAATGACAGGGTGTCAGCATGGCCATGGCCGGGAAGATAGTCAGGACCGAGCGGCGCCTTGTCGATCAAGGCGACCAGCGGGCCGATCTCGACGCGGGCGTAGCCGCTATCGGGCAGATCGGTCACGGGGCGCTTCGTGCCGGCGAGCGCGGGGAGTCCGAGCAGGCCGGCATAGGCTTCGAGAGCGGCCGGATTCGGCGCGATGCCGATGGCGGCATCGTTGAAGAAACCGATCTCGCCATCGGGATGCGTCATCGCGGCGAGCCATTCGCGCACCGCCTGCACGAGCCCGGCCCGCGGCTCCGCGAACTCGCCGCCATAAGCGCGCGACAGGTTCAGCAGGTCCAGCACATCTTCCAGCGCCAGCGCATGATACATCGTGCTGCGCTCGAAATGGCCGCCATCGGAGCAGAACTGCTCGCCGTACTCATGATCGAGGATCGCCAGCCCGCGCCGTCGCCATGCCTCCGCTTCCGGACCGGAGAAGAAACAGCCGGCGAAGACCAGCGCCTTGGCGTTGGCAAACAGGTGATTGCCGAGCAGATGCCATTCGATGCGCCGGCACAGCCAGCGCGCCTGCGCCGCCAGACTGTTCAGTGCCGCCGGCGTCAGGGCGTGACCCGCCAGCGCGTATTTGATCCAGTTCACGATCCGCAGCGAAGTCGGATAAGGCTCCCAGCCGCTGCCTGCGTCTGGCGGGTTTTCGGCGATCCAGCGCGCCATCAGCGCCTCATGCCAGGCATGCCGCTCGCCAGCCCCCTCGGCGTTGAGGTCGTCGAAATAATGCAGGTTGTAGCGCCACAATTTGGGCAGCGCCGGATCGTCCCAATCGCGGAGGGAATGTTCCTGGTTAAGGAAACGGAAACGATCCGGCGCGGTCATACTGGCGCGCCGCTCCGCGGAACGGACCCAGCGGCCGGAACGGACGCGAGGCGGCGGCGCCGGCGACAGGTCAGGCGACGGGCGCGCCAGCCGGAAGCGCAGACGATGCACGAACTGGCCCGGGCGCAGATAGCGCAGCGTATGCCAGTATCGCGAAATCTGGGTGACGGCTGACATCAGGCAGGATCGACCAGGGCGCGCATCCGATCACGATCCCACGACACGAAAAGGCCAATATTCAAGGTGACGGGACAATAGCCGCTCCATCCTGACCGCTCAACAGATACGTTTATAGAGTATGCTCCGACCGCGCGGATGGACACCTACCGGAATTTCTAGTAGACGCCCCGCATTCCCTCGCACGATGGCGACTCGCGTCGCACCCACATTCCCATCAAAGTTCAGCATCCGGTGAAAAAGGTTCTAGTCATATTCGGAACCCGTCCCGAGGCCATTAAAATGGCTCCGGTGGTCACGGCGCTGCGGCAAAGCGATAAGATCGACCTGAAAGTTTGCGTCACCGCCCAGCATCGCCAGATGCTCGATCAGGTACTCGATCTGTTTGCCATCCGGCCGGACCATGACCTCGACATCATGGTTCCGAACCAGACGCTCGACCAGATCACGGCCCGGATCCTGCAAAAGGTCGGCGCCGTGCTCGACGCCGAGGAACCTGACGTCGTGCTCGTGCATGGCGACACCACCACCACGCTTGCAGCTTCGCTCGCGGCATTCTACCGGAAGCTGCCGGTCGGTCATGTCGAGGCCGGGTTGAGGTCGGGCTCTCTCCTCGCGCCATGGCCGGAAGAGATGAACCGTCGCGTCACCAGTCTGGCGACACATTATCATTTCGCGCCGACCCCGCGGTCGCGGCAAAATCTTCTCAACGAAGGCTTTGCCGAGGCATCCATTCATGTCACCGGCAACACGGTGATCGACGCGCTGATCGCCACAGTGGAGAAGCTGCGCGCCTCTCCCGATCGGCAGGCAGCGCTGGCGCAGCAATTTTCGTTCCTCGATCCGTCGCGGCGCATGGTGCTGGTGACGGGGCATCGCCGGGAAAATTTCGGCGACGGCTTCGAGAGCATCTGCCGGGCGCTGCGGCAGATCGCCGATATGGACGGCATCCAGGTCGTCTATCCGGTCCACCCCAATCCCAATGTCCGCGAACCGGTCGAGCGGCTGCTCAAAAATCATCCGCATATCGTGCTGATCGATCCGCAGGACTACGAGCCCTTCGTCTATCTGATGGAGCGCTCCCACCTGATCATCACCGACTCCGGCGGCGTGCAGGAAGAGGCCCCTTCGCTCGGCAAGCCCGTGCTGGTGATGCGGGAGACGACCGAGCGGCCGGAAGCCGTCGAGGCCGGCACCGTCATTCTGGTCGGCACCTCCGAACGCCTGATCGTTGAAGAAACCCATAGTTTGCTGACCGACCATATGCGCTATAAACGCATGGCGCAGGCCCTCAACCCTTATGGCGACGGCAAGGCGGCAGCACGCATTCGGGCCGTTTTGGAAGGCTGAAGATGTCACGTTCCGGATTGAACACCATTTGCGTACTGGGCCTCGGCTATATCGGCCTGCCCACCGCTTCGCTCATCGCATCCCGCGGCGTCCAGGTCATCGGCATCGACGTCAAGCAGTCGGTGGTCGATCAGATCAACCGCGGCAAGATCCACATCGTCGAGCCCGATCTTGAAGCCGTCACCGCGCACGCGGTCGCGCAGGGCACGCTGCGGGCGGCCACCGCCCCGCAACCGGCCGACGCTTTCGTCATCGCCGTCCCCACGCCCTTCCATAACGGCAAGGCCGATCTTGCCTTCGTCGAGGCCGCCGGCCGGTCGATCGCGCCCGTTCTGAAAAAGGGCGACCTCATCGTGCTGGAGTCGACCTCCCCGCCGGGTACGACCGAGCGGCTGGTCGAACAGATCGCCGCGCTGCGGCCCGATCTGAAAGTTCCGCATGTCGGCCGTACCGAGGCATGCGATATTCACGTAGCTTATTGTCCGGAGCGGGTGCTGCCCGGCCGGGTGCTGACCGAGTTGCTCGAAAACGACCGGGTGATCGGCGGCATCACCCCCGCCTGCTCGGAGCGGGCCATCGAGCTTTACCGCATCTTCTGCAAGGGCGAGCTGCTGCAGACCACCGCGCGCACCGCCGAGATGTGCAAGCTTACCGAGAACGCCTTCCGCGACGTCAACATCGCCTTCGCCAACGAACTGTCGCGGGTCTGCGACAAGCTCGACATCAATGTGTGGGAGATGATCCGGCTCGCCAACCATCATCCGCGCGTCAAGATTCTTCAGCCCGGTCCCGGCGTCGGCGGTCACTGCATCGCGGTCGATCCGTGGTTCATCGTCGAGGCCGCGCCGGAGGAATCCAGGCTGATCCGCATGGCGCGCGAGGTCAACGACGCCAAGCCCTTCCTCGTGCTCGACAAGATCAAGGCCGCCATCGCCGGCGACAAGGCGGCCGGCAAGCCGGTCGCGGTGGCGCTGCTCGGCCTCGCCTTCAAGCCGGATGTCGATGACCTGCGCGAGAGCCCGGCGCTGCACATCGCGGAAGCCGTCGCCGGCTGGGGCGAAGGCAGCGTGATCGTATCCGAGCCCAATATCGCCGAACTCCCCGAATGCCTCAGCGGCAAGCCGGGCGTGCGCTTCGAGACCGACGTGCATCGCGCCGTCGCCGACGCCTCGGTCGTCGTGATGCTGGTCAACCACCGCCCCTACGCCGCCATCAAGTCCGATGAACTGAAGGGCAAGACGATTGTCGACACCCGCGGGGTGTGGTCGTGAAGCAGTTGCTGGTCCGCGGCGGCAAAGTTTTTCTTCAGGACGTTCCGGCGCCGACGGTCGGCCCCAGGAATGTGCTGGTCAAGGTCGAGCGCTCCTGCGTGTCGGTCGGCACCGAAATGGCCGGCGTCAAGATGAGCGGCCTGCCGCTCTATCGCCGCGCGCTCAAACAGCCGCACCATGTCAAGCGCGTGCTGCAGATGATGAAGGATCAGGGCTTCGCCCGGGTCTACAAGCAGGTGAAAGGCCGGCTCGATGCCGGGCTGCCGACCGGCTACTCGGCTGCCGGCACGGTGATCGCCGTCGGCGAAGACGTCTCCGGTATCGCGGTCGGCGACCGCGTGGCCTGCGCCGGCGCCGGCATCGCCAACCATGCCGAAGTGATCGACGTTCCGGTCAACCTGCTCGTGAGCGTGCCGGACCAGCTCACGATGGATGCGGCCGCGACCGTCACCCTCGGCGCCATCGCCCTGCAGGGGGTGCGCCGCGCCCAGCCGACGCTCGGCGAAAGCGTGGTGGTGATCGGGCTCGGCATTCTCGGCCAGATCACCGCGCAGCTCCTGACCGCCAACGGCTGCCGGGTGATCGGCACCGACGTGGACCCGCGCCGCATCGCCGTCGCCAGGGAGAACGGCCTCGATATCGGCCTCAATCCTGCCGACGACAATATTGTCGAGACCATCATCAAGCTGACCGACGGGTTCGGCGCCGACGCGGTGATCATCACCGCGGCGTCGGCCAGCAGCGAGATTCTGGCGCAGGCGTTTCAGGCCTGCCGCCGCAAGGGCCGCGTCGTCGTGGTCGGCGATGTCGGCCTCAACATCGCGCGCTCCGACATCTACGCCAAGGAGCTTGATTTCTTCATCTCGACCTCCTACGGCCCCGGCCGCTACGACCCGGTCTATGAAGAGGAAGGCGCGGACTATCCGCTCGGCTATGTGCGCTGGACCGAGAACCGCAACATGGCGGAGTATCTGCGCCAGCTCGCGAGCGGACGCATCACGCTCGCCAACATGCTGCAGGAGCCGTTCGACATCGCGGAAGCGGAGGCGGCCTATCAGCGCCTCAACAGTCCCGGCGAAAAACCGCTTCTGGTGCTGCTGAAATATCCGGGCGAGGCGACCGCCACCAACCCGACGCTGCAAATCGCAGCCACAGCCACAGCGAAGAGCGGACGCGTCGGACTGGCGCTGATCGGCGCCGGCGGCTTCGCGCAGGGCATGCATCTGCCGAATTTGCAGAAGCTCAAGGACTCATTCGATCTGCGCACCGTGGTCAGCCGCACCGGACTGTCCGCGCGCACCGTGGCGGAACGTTTCGGCGTGCCGACCGCCTCGACCGACTTCAACGCGGCGCTGAGCGATCCCGCCATCGATCTCGTGCTGATCGCGACCCGGCACGACCTGCATGCCGGCATGGTGATGCAGGCGCTCAAGGCCGGCAAGCATGTCTTCGTCGAGAAGCCGCTGGCGTTGACTGACGACGAGCTTGCGGAGATCGAAGCCTATTATCGCGACACGCCCGGCGCACCACTGCTGATGACGGGTTTCAACCGGCGCTTCTCGCCGGCGATGCAGGCCGCGCACAAGGCGCTCAAGGGCCGCACATCGGCCATTATCGTCAACTACCGGATGAATGCCGGTTACATCGCCGCCGACCACTGGGTGCATGGACCGCAAGGGGGCGGCCGCAACATCGGCGAAGCCTGCCACATCTACGATCTGTTCAATTTCCTGACCGGGTCCGAGCCCGTGGAAGTCCATGCGGCGGCGATCCGTTCCGACACCAAATACTGGCGCGCGGACGACAATTTCGTCGCGACCGTGCGTTATGCCGACGGCTCGGTCTGCACCCTGACCTATACGGCGATGGGGTCGAAGTCCTACCCGAAGGAACAGGCGGAAATCTTCGCCGACGGCAAGGTGCTGACGCTCAACGACTACAAGTCGCTCACCGTGACGGGCGGCTCGGGCGGCTGGCGCGGGACGACGATGGAGAAAGGCCAGCTCGAAGAGTTGCAAGCCTTGGCCAAAGCGCTCAAGGAAGGCGGCGACTGGCCGATTTCACTCGGCGAGCAGCTCGCAGCGACGCGCGTCAGCTTCGAGGTCGAGCGGCAACTGGTTCAGTAGCCTACCCTGCCCGCGGGCGCGGGCGAAGCGGAGCATAGTTTGCCATGTGCGGAATCGTCGGGGTTTTTGCCTATGGGCAATCCGGCCGGGTAACCCCCGACATCATCGCGGCGATGCGCGACACCATGGAGCATCGCGGCCCCGATGGCGGCGCGACCTGGGTTTCGCCGCGCGGCCAGATCGGCTTCGGCCATCGCCGGCTGTCGATCGTCGATCTTTCGACCTCGGCCAATCAGCCGATGCCGAACGAGGACGAGAGCGTCTGGATCACCTTCAACGGCGAGATCTACAACCACGGCCAGTATCGCGGCGAGCTGGAACGCGCCGGCCATCGC
The DNA here is from genome assembly GCA_040392305.1 of Bradyrhizobium sp. Taxonomy (GTDB): domain Bacteria; phylum Pseudomonadota; class Alphaproteobacteria; order Rhizobiales; family Xanthobacteraceae; genus PRO6. The sequence continues at coordinate 38,157 of JBEBWH010000002.1, forward strand.
TTTCGCACCGACCATTCCGATACTGAAGTACTGGTTCACGGTTTCGAGCAGTGGGGCCTCGATGGCCTGCTGCAAAGAATTTCCGGTGACTATGCCTTCGGCATCCATGACGCGCGCGAGGATGCGCTCTACATCGTCCGCGACCGCATCGGCGTGAAGCCGCTCTACTTCGCGGTGTTCGACGGCGAGTTCGTGTTCGGCTCGGAGATCAAGGCGCTGCTGGCGCATCCGAAAGCCGAAGCCGACATCGACCCCTACGCCATGGTGCACTACCTGAGCTTCCTGACGACGCCGGCGCCGATGACGATGTTTAAGGGTATCTACAAGCTGCCGGCGGGCTGCTGGATGCGCGTGGGGCCGAGCGGCGAACTCAGGATACATCGCTACTACGACGCAGCCCCCGGCAAGGCGATCGATCCCAGCGACACCAAGGGACTTTCGGACAAGGCGCTGGAGCAGTTTTACGTCGACGGCATCCGCACGCGGCTGCGCGATGCGGTGGGCCGGCGCATGATGACCGACGTGCCGTTCGGCGTGTTCCTGTCGGGCGGCATCGATTCGACCACCAATGTCGCCTACATGTCGGAGTTCACCGACCAGCCGCTGAATACGTTCACCGTCGGCTTCAAGGACTATCAGGGTCTCAACGAGCTGGAATATGCCGACCTCGCCGCCAAGCACTTCGGCACCAGGCATCATCAGGTGCTGATCGACGAGAACGACATGATCGGCTATCTCGAAAGCCTGATCCACCATCAGGACGAGCCGCTGGCCGACTGGGTGTGCATTCCGCTCTACTTCGTCTCCAAGCTGGCGCGCGACAACGGCGTGACCGTGGTGCAGGTCGGCGAAGGCTCCGACGAACAGTTCTGCGGCTATGCCAGCTATATGGGCTATCAGCGGCTCTATCAGAAATACTGGACGCCGTTCCGCAACTATCTGCCCAAGCCGGTGCAGCGGCTCGCCGCGAAAGCCGCGGTTGGGGCTTCCGCGGCGCATCCCAGCCTGACCGTCTATGCCGACATCATCGACCGCGCCGCGCGCGACCGCGAACACTTCTGGTCCGGCGCCATGGTGTTCTGGAACACGAGCAAGGATCGCCTCGTCCGTTACGACGCGCTGGGGCCGACCGACCATCACCGCGACATGGTGGAGGCCGGCGTGCTCGATCCGAGCTATCTCGTGCCCGACAGCTATAACGTCATCCGCTCGTTCCTCGGGCCGTTCGACCGCGCCCATCCCGGACAGGACGCGCTGACGCGGATGATCCACAACGAATTCCGGCTGCGGCTGCCCGAGCTGCTGCTGATGCGCGTCGACAAGATTTCGATGTCGGAATCGCTCGAAGCCCGCGTGCCCTTCCTCGATCACGACCTGGTCGATTTCACCTTCGACATTCCCGAGGAATGGAAGACACGCAACGGCGTCGCCAAATATCTGCTCAAGAAGGCAGTTGAAGGCGTGATCCCGCACGAGCTGATCTATCGCAAGAAGATGGGTTTCGGCGCGCCGATGGCGGACTGGCTGCGCGGCTCGTTCGGCACGCGCGTCGAATCCGAGATCATGTCGTCCGGGCTGCTCAAACGCGGCTTCTTCAACGAGGCATTCATTCGCGGCCTCTTTGCGGCGCATCGCAGCAAGCGCGACGACACCAGCCTGCAGATCTGGACGCTCTATAACCTGACGGCGTGGTACAAATACTGGATCGAAGGCCGGGCCACCGGCCGCGTGCATTAGTCGCGATGACGCTGCTCCAGCGCATAGTCAGGCTGGCACGCCGTTCCCCCGCCTACGTCGTCAAGCGCCTCACCCGCGAGGCGCAGATGGAGGCGGACCAATTCGTCGGTCCCCTGCTGGCGCGAAGGCTGACCGGCGAGAAACTGGCGCGCAAGGCAGGCTTCGCGTCGCTCGGCACGCTGTGGACCGAGCTGGCGCTGCGCCCCTACCCGGCCGAAACCGGCCGCATCGATCCTGTGAAGCTTGAGCAGCATGTGCCGGGCTTCGCCGCAGCCATCCGCGCGGCGGCGGAGAACGCGATGCATCACGAGATCGACCTGCTCGGCTCCGGACCCATGGCACTGGGCGAGAAGATCGACTGGCATCGCGACTTCGTCACCGGCGACCGTTGGCCCGTCGCCCCCTGCCGGCGCATCGACTATGCCAACAAGGGCCGGCCGAGCGACGTCAAGCGTCCGTGGGAATTGTCGCGATTGCAATGGCTCATTCCCGCGGCACAGGCGTTTCAGCTCGATGGCGACGAGCGCTATGCCATCGCCGTACGGAACGTTCTCGAACAATGGATGGCGGCGAACCCGTATGCCAGGGGCGTCAACTGGTCCTGCACCATGGAAGCGGCGCTTCGCATCCTGAGCTGGACCTATTTCTTTCACGTCTTCGCCGACAGCGCCGCCTGGCGTGACACCGGATTCCGCTCGCGGTTTCTGGCCTGTCTCTATCTCCATGGCCGCTTCACCGAGATCCATATCGAGCGCTCGAGCATCAACGGAAACCACCTGACCTCGGACGCCGCGGCGCTCGTGTTCGCAGGCTTGTTCTTTCGCGACATCGGCGCCGCGGATCGCTGGGCGGCGGACGGATGGGCCGAACTCGTCGCCGAGATCGAGCGGCAAGTGCATCCGGACGGGGTCGATTTCGAAGCCTCCGTACCTTACCATCGGCTGGTTGCCGAGCTGTTCCTGCTGCCCGCACGCTACCGTCAGGCGGTCAGCCTCCCCATTGCCGACTCGTATCTCGAACGGCTTGCGGCCATGGCGCGCTTCACGCTGGCCTATACGCGGCCGGATGGTTCGTCGCCGCATTGGGGCGATGCCGACGACGGCCGCGCGCTGCCATTCGGCAACCAGCCCCTCGGCGACCATCGCTATCTGATCCGGATGATCGGCCTGCTGACCGGTGATGACGAACTGCGCGCCGCCGCCTCCGACGACGGCAGCGAGGCCGCCTGGCATCTCGGTATCGATGCGCTGGCGAGCAATGCTGGAGCACATCTGCTCCCGCCGTCGCAAGCGTTTTCTTCCGGGGGCGTCTACATCCTGCGCGACCACCGCAATCATGTCTTCATCGATTGCGGGCCGGTCGGCCTGGGCGGGCTCGGCGGACACGGGCACAACGACGCGCTTTCGTTCGAAGCCATGCTCGAAGGCATACTGCTGATCGCCGATCCCGGTTCTTACGTCTACACCGCTTCGTTTGAAGATCGGAACGCGTTCCGCTCCACCGCCATGCACAACACGCCGCAGGTCGACGGCGAGGAAATCAATCGCTTCTACGCGCCCGACAATCTGTGGAATCTGCATGACGACGCCAGAGCCGAAGACCTCGCCTTCGAGGCCAACGCCGCATGCAGCCGGTTCGTCGGCCGGCATCACGGCTATCGCCGGCTTGCATCGCCGGTCGAGGTCGTTCGCGAGATCACGCTGGATCATTCGCGCGCGCAGCTTGTCGTCAACGACGAACTGAGCGGCAGCGGCACGCATCACGTTGCGATCCCGCTGCATCTCGCGCCAGACGTCGCCGCAAAGATCGGCGACCAGATGTGCCTGCTGACAGCGGGCGGCAAACATTTTGTGTTGTCATGGAGCGGATCGCCTGACTGGCGGCTGTCCCTGGAAGACGGCCGCCTGTCGCCGAGCTACGGTGTCGTGGTGCCCGCCCAGGTGCTGGTCTGGCGCCGCAGCGGGCCGCTGCCAGCGCGTCTCGTGGTGACAATCACCCCGGCCGGCGGAACACCATGACGACGTCCTCACGCTTTGAGATCATCAGCACACTGGCGGCCCGCGCCTTTGCGATGATCGGGCCGTTCGGCGTCAGCATCCTCACCGCGCGCCTGCTTGGCCCGGAGGATCGCGGCCGCTATTTTTTCGTCATCGCGCTGGCGCAGATCGCAGCCCAGCTCGCAGGGCTTGGCCTGCACGCATCCAACTCCTATCTCGTGGCCGCGCGACGGCATCTGCTCGGACGGCTGGTGGTCAACAGCCTTGCCGTAGCAGCCCTGCTCGGCCCGCTGGCGGCGCTGCTTGCCGTCGGTGTTGCGCTCGGGCCGGAACTTATGGGACATCCGGATGCTCAGCCGACCGGGCCGGCCGCCTTCATGGCTCTGCTGATCGCCCCGCTCAGCCTCAGCGTGCTTTACCTCACCAATATCGCCGTCGGCGTCGGCCGGGTGCAGCTGTTCAACGGTCTCACCGTCTTGTCCGGAATGCTGGCGTTGCTGGCCGCGGGCCTCGTCGCCGCAAGCGGCGGCGGACTTCTGGCCTATCTGGCGGCGGCGGCGGCAGCGCTTGCGGTCACCGCGACGGTGGGCCTTGCCTATCTTCTGCGGGGCAATATGCCGGATCTCGCTTTCGACATTCCGCTGTTCCGCGAAGGCATCGCCTATGCCTTCCGCGCCTATCTCGCCGCCCTGCTCGGATTTCTTCAGCTTCGCATCGGCGTCATCGCCCTGCAATACAATGCCGGCTTTGCCGATCTCGGCCAATTCTCCGTGGCGGCGCAGATTGCCGATGCGCTGGTCCTCGTCCCCAGCACCGTCGGTCTTCTGCTGTTCCCTAACCTGATCCGCGCCGACCCAGGTGACCGCTGGCGGGCAACGATGACAACGCTCCGAGGCGTATCGCTGTTCATGGCCGCGCTTTCCATAGTTGTCGGAGCGCTGCTGCCCTATGCAATGCCGCTCATCTTCGGACGAGCCTACGACGCCGCAATCTGGCTGACGATCGCACTGTTGCCTTCGGTATTTCTCGTCTCGCTGCAAAGCGTGCTGTCGCAGTTCGTCGCCGCCGAAGGCTTTCCATGGGGCCAGGTCCGCGCTTGGTTGATCGGCTTTCTGATCGCCGCCTTCCTGAGCTTTGCGTTAAGCGGGAGCTACGCGGGCTATGGTGTCGTAGCAGCTCTTATTGTGAGCAATCTTGTCGTTTTTCTCTTGCTTCTGCGCGAGGCGCGGGTCCTTCAGATACGACGATCCACGGATAAAGCCACCACATGAACACTCCGGATCAACGTAACGTCCTTCACGGCAGTTCCTCCCGCACACGCGTCATCAGCTACTATCCGGTGACAGGCGCCTTGCGCGCCCATCTGGAGCACGCCGCAGGCCGCTCGTTGGACTTCACGACTGTCGGTCATTTGCGCAATCTGGATATGATGAGTGCCATCCG
>JBEBWH010000003.1:0-25512 GCA_040392305.1 Bradyrhizobium sp.
CCCTCGATCGGCCCGCGATGCTCCTCATAGGTCATGACGTCGGCCATCACCTGGCAGGGATGCGAGCGCCGCGTCAGGCCGTTGATCACCGGCACCGTGGCGTTGGCGGCGAGTTCCGTCAGCGCGTCGTGGCTGAGGATGCGGATCATGATGATATCGACGAAGCGTGACAGCACCCGCGCGGTGTCGGCGATGGTTTCGCCGCGGCCGAGCTGCATTTCCTGTCCCGTCAGCATCAGCGGTTCGCCGCCGAGTTGGCGCATGCCGACATCGAACGACACCCGCGTTCGCGTCGAAGGCTTCTCGAAAATCATCGCCAGCATCTTGCCGTCGAGCGGACGCGACCGCTCGCCGGCCTTGAGCTTGGCCTTCATCGCCACGCTGGCATCGAGGATGCGGCGCAGCTCCTCCGTCGGAACCTGATGCAGGTCGAGGAAATGACGCAACGGCCCGCTCATCGTGCCACCGCCTGCCGCTGCGCCTGCCCCGACAGGGTCGCGCAGGCGCGTTCGACGCAACCGATGGCGTGATCGATCTCGCTCTCGCTGACGATCAGCGGCGGCAACAGCCGCACCACATTGTCGCCCGCCGCAACCGTCAGCAGCTTCTCCTCACGCAGAGCATTGATCAGGTCGGCGGCAGGCACCTCGGCCTTGACGCCGAGCAACAGGCCCTCGCCGCGGATGCTGCTGATGACATCGGGATAACGGTCGACCAGCGACGCCAGCTTCTGCTTGAGAAGCAGCGACATCCGCTGCACATGCTCGAAGAAGCCCGGCGCCAGCATCACGTCGAGCACGGCATTGGCCGCCGCGATCGCGAGCGGATTGCCGCCGAAGGTCGAGCCGTGCGACCCCGGCGTCATGCCGGACGCCGCCTCCGCCGTCGCGAGACAAGCCCCGATCGGGAAGCCGCCGCCGAGCGCCTTGGCGAGCGCCATCACATCCGGCTCGACGCCGAACCTGCGATAGCCGAACAGTTCGCCGGTGCGGCCCATGCCGGTCTGCACCTCGTCGAAAATCAGCAGGAGGCCGCGATCGTCGCACAGCCGGCGCAGCGCCCGGACGAACTCAGGCGCCGGCGCGCGCACGCCGCCTTCACCCTGCACCGGCTCGATCAGGATGCCGGCCGTGGCCGATCCCACCGCCTTCTTCACCGCCTCGATATCGCCAAGCGCGACCTGGTCGAAGCCGTCGAGCGGCGGCCCGAAGCCTTCCAGATATTTGGCCGCGCCGGTCGCCGCGAGCGTCGCCAGCGTGCGGCCGTGAAACGCGCCCTCGAAGGTGATGATGCGATAGCGCTCGGGCTGCCCCTTGGCGGCGAAGTGCCGGCGCGTCACCTTGATCGCGCACTCGATCGCCTCGGCGCCCGAATTGGCGAAGAACGCAACATCGGCGAAGCTCTCGGCGCAGAGCCGCGCGGCGAGCCGCTCGCCGTCCGGGCTCTTGAACAGGTTGGACATGTGCCACAATTTCGCCGCCTGCTGTTGTAGGGCTGCGACCAGATGCGGATGCGCATGCCCGAGCGCATTGACGGCCACGCCGCTGGTGAAATCGAGATAGCGCTCGCCCGTGGTCGCGGTCAGCCATGCGCCCTCGCCGCGCTCGAATGCGAGGTCGGCACGGGCGAAAACCGGAAGAAGGTGAGCTTGCGAGATCTCTGTCATGATGGTCCAACCAATCACGGACGGCCCGCCGATGAGGCCGCACGAGCGGCGCATGGACCTGTCCGAAAACGAAATGTGCCGCCTTTCCAGGCGGCACGGGCATTATTCTATTGGCGCGGCAGGCGCTGTCAACCAGACAGTTCCGCCGAGAGGGATGCCGCGGCAGTGTGCAGGAATGCAACAAAGCCATAGATGATGGGGACTTCTACGAATTCCACCGAGGAATGTGTGGACGCACCGGCTCGGACTCTTGCGCGTGAGTCAGGCCATATTGTAGCTTTGCCCACGTCGAATACGACATCTCGTGCGGCAAAGTTCGATCCAGAAACGGTTGTGGTCAGTGCACGGCTGCGGCGCCTTTGAAAGCGCCGGGTGAGGGCCAAGGGATTCCGCCAGCAGGGATTTTGCCAATGCTGATCTGGCACGACGCACCGCAACCGACGCGAAGGGAACAAGGCGATGACGGCAATCACATGGACCGATGATCGCGTGGAGCAGCTGAAAAAGCTCTGGGAAGCCGGCCACTCCGCCAGCCAGATCGCAGCGGAACTCGGCAATGTGACGCGCAATGCCGTGATCGGAAAAGTCCATCGGCTTGGCCTGTCGGGCCGCGCCAAGACGCCGGCTTCGACCGTGCCGCGCCAACGCAAGGTGCGCCCGGCGCAGCATGTCATCCGCGCCGCGCGGCCGGTTGCGCGGGGCAACACGGCGCTCGCCCAGGTATTCGAGGTCGAGATCGAACCCGATCCCGTCGCTTATGACAATGTCGTGCCGATGAGCCAGCGGCTGACGCTGCTCGAACTCAACGATGCGACGTGCCGCTGGCCGATCGGCGATCCCGGCCAATCCGATTTCGCGTTCTGCGGCGGCAAGACGCTGGCCGGCCTTCCCTATTGCTCGCATCACTGCCGCATCGCCTACCAGCCGGTGAACGACCGCCGCCGCGACCGCCGCCCCACAAACTCAAGGTAAGACTGTTCTGACAGGCGACGCGCGTAGGAAAATGACGCGCCGACGCCCGGCCTTCGATCAAGCCCGGACATCTCTCAGCGACAGATGCGCCAGCTGTCGCCCAGTTTCGCCGGATGACGTGGCCTAGCCGACGTCAGCTTCGGCCTTCGCCTCGGTCCGCGGCTCGGATTTGGCGAAGCGGTCATCCAGGGCATAGCCTGCGCCGCGCACTGTCCGGATCGGATCGATGTCGCCCGCCGCATTGAGCACCTTCCGCAGTCGCCCGATATGCACATCGACGGTGCGCTCGTCGATATAGATGTCGCGCCCCCAGACGCTGTCGAGCAACTGTTCGCGGCTGAACACGCGGCCGGGATGCTCCAGGAAGAACTCCAGCAGGCGATATTCCGTCGGCCCGAGATCGACCGGGCGGCCGGATCGTTCGACGCGGCGACGGTCGCGATCGAGTTCGATATCGCCGCAGCTCAACACATTGGCGAGGCGCTCCGGGCTGGCGCGCCGCAACAGCGCACGCACCCGCGCCAGCAATTCCGGCACCGAAAACGGCTTGACGATGTAGTCGTCGGCTCCGGTCGCCAGCCCGCGCACACGCTCGCTTTCCTCGCCGCGCGCGGTCAGCATGATGATCGGCAGCTGACGCGTATCGGCCCGCGCCCGCAGGCGGCGGCACAGTTCGATGCCGGACAGGCCCGGCAGCATCCAGTCCAGCACGACGAGATCGGGGATACGCTCCTTCAGCCGCGTATCGGCTTCGTCGCCCCGGCCGACAATCTCCACCTCGTAGCCCTCGGCCTCGAGATTGTAACGCAACAGCGTGGTCAGAGCCTCTTCGTCCTCGACCACCAGGATGCGCGCGCTCATTGCAGTCCTTCCGTTCAGGTTCCAGGCAGCGCGGAGGCGAATGCCGTCATATCGCCCTTGGGGCGCTTATCGGAGATCTGCTGACCCTCGATAATATAGAAGACCGTTTCCGCGATGTTAGTGGCGTGATCGCCGATGCGCTCGATGTTCTTGGCGCAGAACATCAAGTGAATGCAGAAGCTGATATTGCGCGGGTCCTCCATCATGTAGGTCAGGAGTTCCCGGAACAGCGACGTGCAGATGGCGTCGACTTCCTCGTCGCCCTTCCACACCGCCATCGCGGCCGGCAGATCCTGCGCGGCATAGGCATCGAGCACGGCGCGCACCTGAGCCTGCACCAGGCTCGTCATATGCTCCAGGCCGCGGATCAATTGCAGCGGCCGGAAGTCGTTGTCGAGCGCGGTGACGCGCTTGCCGATATTCTTGGCGAGATCGCCGATGCGCTCGAGATCGGTCGCGAGCCGGATCGCACCGACGATCACCCGCAGATCGACCGCCATCGGCTGGCGCCGGGCGATGGTCAGAACGGCCCGCTCCTCAATCTCGCGCTGCAGCTTGTCAATCTCCGCGTCGGTCGCGACCACCTTGGCCGCAAGCGCGGCATCGCGGCGGATAAGCGCGCCGACGGAATCGACGATCTGACGCTCGGCCAGCCCGCCCATCTCGGCGACAAGCCGCGCCAGATCCTGCAGGTCGGTGTCGAACGCCTTGGAGGTATGCTCAAAAACCATGACGTGCTCCTACTTTTCTCGCGCCCGCAAGCTCAGCCGAACCGGCCGGTGATGTAATCCTGCGTCCGGCGATCGGCCGGCGAGGTGAAGATCTTGTTGGTTTCATCGAATTCGATCAGCTCGCCAAGATACATGAAGGCCGTGAAATCGGAGACGCGCGCAGCCTGCTGCATATTGTGCGTCACGATCACGATCGTGTAGTCGTCCTTGAGCTCGTCGATCAGTTCCTCGATCTTGGCCGTGGAGATCGGATCGAGCGCCGAACACGGCTCGTCGAACAGGATCACCTCCGGCCGCACCGCGACGGTACGCGCGATGCACAGCCGCTGCTGCTGTCCGCCGGACAGGCTGAGCCCGTTGGCGTTGAGCTTGTCCTTGACTTCGTCCCACAGCGCCGCGCGGCGCAGCGACTGCTCGACGCGCGCATCGAGATCGCGCTTCGACAGCTTTTCATAGAGGCGGATGCCGAAAGCGATGTTCTCGTAAATCGACATCGGAAACGGCGTCGGCTTCTGGAACACCATGCCGATGCGTGCACGAAGCAGGTTCACATCGACGCCAGGTGCGACGATGTTCATGCCGTCGAACATCACTTCGCCCTGGGCGCGCTGGTTCGGATAGAGATCATACATCCGGTTGAGCACGCGCAGCAGCGTGGACTTGCCGCAGCCCGAAGGACCGATGAAGGCCGTCACGCGCCCCTCGTAGAGCGGCAGCGAGATGCTCTTGAGCGCCCGGGCGTCGCCGTAGAAAAACTCCAGGTTGCGGATCGAAACGCGCTCCTTCAGCACGGCCGAATCGACGGGCGGACGGGCGATGGTCGCAGTGGACATCGTTGTGGGGGCATTCATGACGCTTTCCTCGTTCCGGCAAGCACCCGTGCCAGGATGCTGAGGGTAAGGACGGAGAAGGTGATGATCAGTGCGCCGGTCCATGCCAGCTTCTGCCAGTCCTGATAGGGGCTGAGCGCGAACTGGAAGATGACGGTGGGCAGGCTCGCCATCGGCGCATTCAGATTGGTCGAGTAGAACTGGTTGTTGAGCGAGGTGAACAAGAGCGGCGCGGTTTCGCCGCTGATGCGCGCCACCGCGAGCAGGAGGCCGGTGACGATGCCCGACAGCGCCGCGCGATAGGCGATCCGGGTGATCATGCGCGAGCGCGGCAGACCGATCGACGCCGCCGCCTCGCGCAGCGTATCCGGCACCAGCAGCAGCATGTCTTCCGTGGTGCGCACCACGACCGGGATCACGATCACCGCCAGGGCCGCCGCACCGGCGATGCCGGAGAAGTGTCCCATCGGCCGCACCACGACCTCGTAGACGAACAGGCCGACCACGATCGACGGCGCCGAGAGCAGGATGTCGTTGATGAAGCGCACCACGCTGGTGAGCTTATCGTGCCGGCCGTATTCCGCCATATAGGTGCCGGCCAGCATCCCGACCGGCGCGCCGATCAGGACCGCGATCACGGTCATGATGACGCTGCCGACGATGGCGTTGAGCAGACCGCCGTCCGAGCCCGGCGGCGGCGTCATTTCGGTGAAGACCGCAAGCGACAGACCGCTGAGGCCGTTCCACAACAGCACGCCGAGGATCAGCGCCAGCCAGGCGAGCCCGATTCCGGTGGCGATGAAGGAGGCGACCATCGCAATCACGTTGCGGCGGCGGCGCGAGGCGTAGAGCGAGGCGTCCATCAGCCAATCCTCCGTTCGATGCGCAACAGCATGTAGCGCGCCGCTGCAAGCACGATCAGCGTGATCAGGAACAGGATCAGGCCCAGCGCAATCAAGGACGCGGTGTAGATATCGCCGACGGCTTCCGTGAACTCGTTGGCGATGGAGGCGGAGATGGTGGTGCCCGGCGCCAGCAGCGACGGTGAAATGCGGTGCGCATTGCCGATGACGAATGTCACGGCCATGGTCTCGCCGAGCGCGCGCCCCAGTCCCAGCATGACGCCGCCGATGACGCCGACGCGGGTGTAAGGCAGCACGACATAGCGCATCACTTCCCAGGTCGAACAGCCGAGGCCGTAAGCCGCCTCCTTGAGAACGGGCGGCACCGCCTCGAACACGTCGCGCGAAATCGAGGTGATGAAGGGCAGCACCATGATGGCGAGGATCAGGCTGGCGGTCAGCACGCCGATGCCGTAAGGCGGCCCCGAGAACAACGACGACAGCACCGGCACGTTGCCGAACGCGGCGATCAGCGCCGGCTGCACATGCACCTGCAGGAACGGCGCCAGCACGAACAGGCCCCAGATGCCGTAGATGATACTGGGGATGCCGGCGAGCAGTTCGACGGCGATGCCGATCGGCCGGCGCAGCCACATCGGGCACAGCTCGGTCAGAAACAGCGCGATCAGAAGACCGAACGGAACCGCGATCAGCATCGCGATGAAGGACGTGACGAGGGTGCCATAAATCGGCGCCAGCGCGCCGAACTGGTCGGTGACCGGATTCCAGCTTTGCGAGGTCAGAAAGCCGAACCCAAAGGCCTTGAAGGCCGGCATCGCGCCGATGATCAGCGCGATGATCACACCGCCGAGCAGCGCCAGCACCATGATCGCGGACGTGCGCGTCACCAGCCGGAAGACGAGGTCGCTCAGCCTCAGCCGGTTGAGCGCGTCGGCGCGCGCGGTCACGTCCGGAGCGCTCAGCCCTGCCCGCTCCAATGCGACGTCGGTCATGCGTTTCTCCTGACAGATCCCATCGACCCCAAACCCGGCATCGAATGCGGACCGCAGCCCCTGAAAGACCGGCGGCCGTTGCAAGCAGCGACCGCCGGACGGTTCATCTCACGTCAGTTCGAGAGGGTGAAAACCGGCTTGCCGTCGGCGCCCTTGACGTCCTTCGCCCAACCTTCCCGGATCAGCTTCACGACGCTGTCCGGCAGCGGCACGTAGTCAAGCTCGGCCGCGAGCTGGTCGCCCTTGTTGTAGGCCCAGTCGAAGAAGCCGAGCGCGACCGCCGCATCGGCGGCGCTCTTCGGCTGCTTCGGCAGCAGAATGAAAGTCGCCGCGGAGATCGGCCACGCATTCGCCCCCGCCTCGTTGGTGAGGACGAGATAGAAGCCCGGGGCCTTGCTCCAGTCGGCGCCGGCCGCCGCCGCCGCGATCGCCTCGGGCGTCGCCGCAACCGCCTTGCCGTCCTTGTTGATGAGCTTGGTCGTGGTCAGGTTGTTCTGCTTGGCATAGGCCGTCTCGACATAGCCGATCGAGCCCCTCGTCTGCTTGACGTTGTTGGCGACGCCCTCGTTGCCCTTGGCGCCGATGCCGGTGCCGGCCGGCCACTGCACCGCGGTGCTCGAGCCCACCTTCGACTTCCAGTCGGCGCTGACGCTGGCCAGATAGTTGGTGAACAGGAAGGTCGTGCCCGAGCCGTCCGAGCGATGCACCAGCGCGATCGCCTGCGACGGCAGCTTGACGTTGGGGTTGAGGCTCTTGATCGCCGGGTCATCCCAGGTCTTGACCTCACCCAGATAGATCTTGGCAAGCGTCGCGCCGTCCAGCGTCAGATCGCCGCTCGCCACGCCGTCGATATTGATGACCGGCACGATGCCGCCGAGCACGGTGGGAAACTGGATCAGGCCTTCCTTCTCAAGCTGCTCGGGCTTGAGCGGCATGTCGGACGCGCCGAAGGTCACGGTGCGCGCGATCACCTGCTTGATGCCGCCGCCCGAGCCGATCGACTGGTAGTTCAGGCCGTTGCCGCTCTCCTTTTTGTAGGCTTCGGCCCACTTGGCATAAACCGGATAGGGGAAGCTTGCGCCGGCGCCGGAAATGTCCGCCGCCTGGGCCGGCATGATCGCCGCGGCGACGATACCGGCAGCAACGATCGTCTTGATGAAATTCACGGGTTCTCTCCATGCTTGTGAGCGAAGCGCCGTTCCTTCGCGGAGCGGGCCGCCCAACCCTTAAGAGCTGGCGATGCAGCTTTTATGAGGGTTGCATGACAGTCCGATGACACCCGTTAGCGCGTTGGAGAAACGGGATTTTTCCCCTCATGCGGGAGGCGGCGACTGAGGAAAACAGGCGGTGAAGGTCGCGCCCTGCCCAAGCACGCTTTCGATCAGCAGACGGCCACGATGGCGGGTAAGAATATGTTTCACCAGCGATAATCCGAGCCCGGTGCCGCCCTGCGCACGGCTGTCCCCGGCATTGATGCGATAGAACCGCTCGGTCAGCCGCGGCAGGTGTTCGGGCGGGATGCCGGGACCAAAATCGCGCACCGCCAGGCGCCACTCCGGCGTCCCCTCGGGATTCTCGGCTGCGACCAGGCCGACCTCGACGCGGTCGCCCGACGCGCCGTATTTCAATGCATTCTCGATGAGGTTCTCCAGAAGCCTGAGAATCTCCTCGCGGTCGCCCTGAATCATCGCCGGCATCTCCGGCAGGCTCACCTTGATGGCGAGATCGCGTTCGCGCGCCAGCGGCTCGAGGCCGTCCGCGACCTGCCGCACCAGCGGTACGATATCGAGCCGCCCTTCCGGTCGCTGGTGGGTGCGAAGCTCGACCCGCGACAGCGACAGAAGATCGTCGATCAGCCGCGCCATGCGGCTTGCCTGCGTGCGCATGATGCCGAGAAACCGCTCGCGCGCCTTGGCGTCATCCTTGGCGGGACCAAGCAAAGTATCGATGAAGCCCGCGACCGCGGCCAGCGGCGTGCGCAGTTCGTGGCTGGCGTTGGCGACGAAATCGGCGCGCATCTCCTCGACGCGGCGCAGCGGCGTCAGATCGTGGAACGTCAGCAGGATGAGATGCTCGATTCCGCCGAGCGCGGTCGGCACCGGCACCGGCGTCACGATCAGCTCGGTCCAGCGCTCGACCGGCACCTGATCGAGATAGCTGGTGCGGTGCGCTCCCAGATCGACGATCGCCGCGCGCAGAGCGGAAACGATTTCAGGCGACCGCAACGCGAACTGCGCCGGCTCGCCCTGGCGCAGCGCGGGGGCGAGTTGCGTCGCACCGCTGTTGAAATGAAGCACCCGCCCGGCGCGGTCCAGCAATATCGCGGGGTCGGGCATTCCGGCGATGATCGCCCGCGCCACCGCCTCCTGGCTGGCCTGATGCTCGTACACGACATCCAGAGGCGCGCCGGCATCGTGCAATTGCCACGGGATAAGCGCCGCGCCGACGATGCAGGCAAAAGCGATCGCGGCATGCGCCGCCGGCAGCCAGGAAAACATCACCAGCCCGGCCAGGGCGAAACCCGCCACGAGCAGCACGATTGCCGACTGCCGCAGCCGGTCCGGCCAGGGCAGCAGCGAGGATGAGGAGTCGATCGCCATCGGCGCAACCAATCACGAATTGGCGCCCGGTTTCAACAGGCGCGACATGACATGATTGCAGCGAATCTGCGACGGCGCGGTGACAGCAAGCCCCCGCCTTGCGCCGCTAACCGTCGGCGGCAGGCGGCGTGCGCGCGGCCGCGATGGCGCGCGTCCGGGTACGCTTGTCGCGCGCGCTCAGCAACATCTCGCGGGCCGCCAGCAACAGGACGGAGATCACGAACGGGACGATATAGTACAGCAGCCGGAACAAGAGCATTCCGGCCAGCAGCGCCTCCTTGTCCATCTGCCACAGCCCGACGAGCATGGCGGCGTCGAACACGCCGAGACCTCCGGGCGAATGGCTGGCGAAGCCAAGCAGCGTCGCCGAGACGAACACGACGGCAACGACGGCGAAATCGACATGCGGCTCGCTCGGCACCAGCATGTACATTGCGAGGGCGCAGAAGGTCAGATCGACGATGCCGATCCCGATCTGCAGCAAAGTGAGCGGACCGTTCGGCAGGCCGACGGTCCACGAGCCGCGACCGACATGACGCGGCTTGCTCCAGACCCAGGCGATATAGAGCGCCAGCACCAGCAGGACCACGAAGGCCAGCGCGCGATTGACCGACGGCGGCAACTGATCGATCGCCGATGCCGCCTCGGGATGATAGGCGATGCCGAGACCGAGCACCGCGACATTGCCGAGCCAGAAGGTGAGCCCGGCGAGAAAGCAGATCTTCGCGACCTCGATCGCGTTGACGTCCCACCCCGAATAGATGCGATAACGCACCGCGCCGCCGGTGAAGGCGCTGGCGCCGACATTGTGTCCGACCGAGTAGCTGGTGAAGGCCGCAAGCGCGTTGATCCGATACGGCACATCGTGACGGCCGATCGCGCGCACCGCGAACAGATCGTAAAAAGTCAATGTGAAATAGGCCGCGGCGACGAACAGCCCCGCCAGGACGATATTGCGATTGTCGATCTGGCGGATGGCGTCGAGCACCTTCTCGACGTCGATATCGCGCAAAATGTGGAAAAGAACGTAGCAGGCCGCGGCGATGACCGCGAGGCTCAGCACTACGCCGAACTTATGCAGCACACGATTGTCGCGCAGGGTGTCGATGATCCTCCGGAACACGGACGGCATCACGACCTCAAACCGCGCTACGACGGAAGGCCGGCAAACCGCCGACGGGCGAGATATCCGGCATCGCCGGGCCTAACGCGACAGTCTGCGCAGCGGCACGCTCGCATGCGGCGATCCCGTTTGCGCATCGCCGGACGGTCGATATCGAATCATGATACGCCTTCCCCACCCCCGCGCGATAACGCCGCTCGGTGACCTTCTGCAAGCGCTTCCTTCGCATAGATATGTCGCCACGAGACGCTTCCGCCGCAGCCCTTCGGACCCATGCCTCGCCGTCATGCGAAATGAACGACGGCCAGGCCCTCGCCACGCGCTCAGTCCGACGCGATGTCGCGCGCCACCACCCAGCTCCGCAACAGCGAGCCGATGACGCATCCGACGATATAGGCGACGAGCAGCAGCAGCCCAAGATCGAGCCAATAGCCCGCACGGCCGGGGACAGCCTGAATAAGGGACAGCACCGTCAGGGCGAGCGTGAGGATCACGGCCTGCTGGAACGTGGCGTGCGACATCCCGGCCCGCCGCAGCACGACCGATATCCAGCCCATCGCCAGGCCGAGCAGAAAAGCGCCCAGAAACCAGCCCCAGAGGAACAACGCGACAAAACTCATGCCGATCACCTTACCACGAACTCGATACGGCGATTCTGCGCTTTCCCCTCCGGCGTGGCATTTGAGGCAATGGGTCGCATGCTGCCGACACCGAGAGCCGTGAAGCGCTCGGCCGGCAGGCCGGCCCTGGTCAGATAGTCGACCACGGCCTGCGCGCGCTGTTCCGACAGCAACAGATTGGCGGCGTCCTCGCCATCGGCGTCGGTGTGTCCGACGACATCGATCGGGGCCGAGGGGCAACGCAGCGCCGTTTCGACCACGCGATCGAGCAGGCCCGCGGAATCGCGATCGATCGTCGCGCCGCCGGAGTCGAAGCGGATCGCCGTCTTGCCTACGAGCTGCGACAGCAGATCCTGACAGACCGTGGCATCGACAGGTCCCTGGGCCGGGCGGACGGAAACCTCCACCTTGGCGCGCCAGCCTTCCGGCAGCCGCGACAGGAGATTGGTGCGGATGTCGTTGACCGCGGCGGCGTAGAAGGCATCGCCCGACACGGTCAGTTCCCGGTCGGTGATGACAAGGCTGCCGGTCGAGAGCCGCGACAGCGCCTCAAGCGCCACCACGACCGCGTCGGCGAAACCCGCCGGCGCGCCGATGCTCGCCTTGAGCTGGTCGATCACCTTCTCATTGATGAATTTGCGGCGCGCTGCGCCCGTGAGCTGCGCATGAACGGCGTTGTCGGGAACATTGCCGCTCAGCGTCAGGGTCGCCGCGACGGGGTCCTTGTTGGCCTGGAAAATATAGGGCGGCGCCTGAATCACATTGGCCGCCACCGAATAGCCTTGCGGCAGATTCTTCAGCGCCGCGGCGATCGCCTCGCGCCCGCCGAGCTCGCGCGCCATGCCGGAAAGCTTCACGGCGGTATCCGACAGCGTGATCCGCCCTTCCTTGAGCCGGCCCGCCTGATCGATCAGGAGCACGGCCGCGGCATCGAAGCGCGGCGGCGCACCGCGTGACAGGCCCATGTGATCGACGATCTCCACGCCGTTCAACGAGGCGCGGGCGGCCTCGTTAAGCTTGGCCTTGATGGCCGGCAACGGCGCGCTGCCGCCCAGCGTCACCCGCACCACGTCGCGCTCGACCGACCAGACAAACGGCTTGGCCTCCGGCACCAGCCGGGTCAGATCGACAACGCGGCGAACCCCGGGCACCGCCTCGGCCGAACTGACCGCGCTTTGCCGCCCCGCCTGTGAGAAAGCCGCCGCGGCAAAAGTGACGTCACGGCCCGACACCTCGATCCGGGTCTGGTCGAGGACACTGTCCTGCAACGCAGCCGAGGTCCGGGCTGTCAGATTGTCTTCGACCGGCAGCGTGGTGAACCACATCGCGGCGAGCCAGAGCATGGCGAGGGGAACCAGCCCCGGCCACCAGTTCGGGCCCCATTGGAAAATTCGGCGCATACCAAGCCTTGGGTGCTTATCCCGCGCACGGGCAAAACGCCGAACCGGAACCACCCCGGGGCGCTGGAGAACAAGAGAGAAAACAAACCCTTGCCGGACTGTCAATTTGGAAAAGCGGCAAATGCCGCAGTCGCAATCAAATTGAGATAACCGTTTGTTCAGCCCCGCCTGCCAAACCATGGCCATGATTGCCTTGACCCAACGCGCCGCACGCCATGAAACGCCTGCGTGACCAGATCATCCGGACCGGGCTGGACACGCTGGCGCTGACCCGGCTGCATCGCCTGTTGCGGCCGCTGTTCGGCGGAATCGGCGCGGTCTTCATGCTGCATCACGTCCGGCCGGCGCGAAGCGGCGCTTTCCAGCCCAACCGGCTGCTCGAAGTGACGCCGGAGTTCCTGCGCGCCACGCTCGCCTATCTGCGGGCGGAGAACATCGAGATCGTGACGCTCGGCGAAATGCGCCGCCGGCTCGCCGCGCGTAATACCGATCGGCGCTTCGCCTGCTTCACCTTCGACGACGGCTACCGCGACAATCGCGACGTCGCGCTGCCGGTGATGCGTGAATTTGCCGCGCCTTTCACGGTCTATGTCGCGCCCGACTTCGCCGAAGGCACAGGGCGGCTGTGGTGGGTGGCGCTGGAGCGGCTGATCGCAAGCCACGATGAAGTCACGGTCGATATCGGCGACGGAACGGAACGGATCACGACGCGATCGCCAGCGGAGAAAGAAGCAGCCTTCGCGCGGCTCAACGCCTGGTTCGTCGCCGAGCCCGACGACCGCCGGGCCAGCGCCGCCGTCGGACAATGGTGCGCCCGCCACGGCATCGACGCCGACGCCATCAGCGGCGAACTGTGCATGACATGGCCGGAGCTGCGCGACTTCGCCGCCGACCCGCTGGTCGAGATCGGCGCGCATACCAACAGCCACTGCAACCTCGCCAAGCAGTCCGAAGCGCTCGCACGCGAGGAAATGCAGGGCAGCCGTGAGCGGATCGAGCAGGCCCTCGGCCGCACCGTCGCGCATTTCGCCTATCCCTATGGCTACCGCAGCGCCGCGAGCACCCGCGAATTCGCGCTGGCCCGCGAACTCTGCTTCGCCACCGCCGTCACCACCCGTCCCGGAATGATCTTCGCGGAGCACGCCGAGCACCTGACGGCGCTGCCGCGCCTGTCTCTCAACGGCAACTATCAGAACCCGCGCTATCTGCCGGTGCTGGCCTCCGGCGCGGCGACCGCGTTGTGGAACGGCTTTCGCCGCCTCGACGTCGGCTGACGGGGCATTCTTGACACCTCCCTGTCCCGACGCCACAACCGTCGGGACTTTACGGGAGGCGTCGATGCTCAATGATCTGTTTTCACTTGAAGGGCGGATTGCCGTCGTCACCGGCGGATCGCGCGGCATCGGCAAGATGATCGCGCGCGGCTTCCTCGCGCAGGGAGCGGCCAGGGTTTACATCACGGCGCGCAAGGCGCAGGCCTGCGAGGCGACGGCGCAGGAACTGACCGCTGAATTCGCCGGCGAGTGCATCGCTCTGCCGATCGACATCTCCACGGTCGAGGGCGCTGAAAAGCTCGCCGCCGCGGTCAAGGCTCGCGAGCCGAAGGTCGACATCCTCGTCAACAATGCGGGCGCGGCCTGGGCCGCCGACTTCGACGAGTTTCCCGAAAGCGGCTGGGACAAGGTGGTCGATCTCAACCTGAAAACGCCGTTCTTTCTCACCAAGGCGATGGCGCCCTCGCTGCGCGCCGCCGCCACGGCCGACAGGCCGGCCAAGGTCATCAACATCGCCTCGATCGACGGCATCTTCGTCAACCCGCTCGAGACCTATCCTTACGCCGCGAGCAAGGCCGGACTGATCCATCTGACGCGTCGCATGGCCGTGCGGCTGATCAAGGATCACGTCGTCGTCACGGCGATTGCGCCCGGCCCGTTCAAATCGGACCTCAACCGCGATGCGCGCGACAATGCCGACGCGGTGGCGCGCCGCGTGCCGGCGGGGCGCGTCGGCAGCGACGAGGACATGGCGGGCGCGGCGATCTATCTCGCCTCGCGCGCGGGCGATTATGTGGTGGGCGCGACGCTCACGGTGGATGGTGGCGTGGCCTTCGCGCGCGCCGGTTTCGAAGGCGACACATGGAAGTAAATTCCGATCGCCGCGACATGATCGCGAACGCCGTTGCGCTGACCCAGGACCTGATCCGCTGCCCGTCGGTGACGCCGGCCGACGCCGGCGCATTGGGCGTGCTCGAAGGCGTGCTGCAGGCGGCCGGCTTCGAGACGCACCGAGTCACCTTCACCGAGCCCGACAGTCCGCCGATCGACAATCTCTATGCCCGCATCGGCACGGCCGCGCCGCATCTCACCTTCGCCGGCCACACCGATGTGGTGCCGCCGGGCGACGACGCCGCGTGGAGCCGCGGCGCATTCTCCGGCGACGTCGCCGACGGCCTGCTCTACGGGCGCGGCGCGGTCGATATGAAAGGCGGCATCGCGTGCTGCGCCGCCGCCGCGCTCGACTACCTCGCCGCCCATGACGGCCAGCCCAAGGGCTCGATCTCGTTTCTCATCACCGGCGACGAGGAAGGCCCCGCCGTCAACGGCACCGTCAAGCTGCTCGAATGGGCGGCGGCGCGCGGCGAAACCTTCGACCACTGCGTGCTCGGCGAGCCGAGCAACGTCGCCGAGCTTGGCGACACCATCAAGGTCGGGCGGCGCGGCTCGCTGTCCGGCACGCTGATCGTCGAAGGCCGGCAGGGGCACGCGGCCTATCCGCATCGCGCCCATAATCCGATCCCCGATATCGCCGCGCTGGTCGCCGCCGTGCTGGCCGAACCGCTCGACCGCGGCAGCGAGCATTTTCAGGCGTCCAATCTCGAATTCGTTTCGATCGATGTCGGCAACCCGGCCTGGAACGTGATCCCCGGCGAGGCGCGGGCGCGCTTCAACATCCGGTATAACGACTGCCACAGCGAGACCTCACTGAAGGCGCTCGTCGAAGGCCGGGTGCAGGCGGCGAGCGGCAACCACACCCGTGCCCGTATCATATGGGAGCCCTCGAACGCCGGCGTCTTCATCACCAGACCCGGACCGTTCACCGACCTCGTGGTCGCGGCGATCGAAGAGGTGACCGGCCTCAAGCCGGAGCTGAACACCGGCGGCGGCACCTCCGATGCGCGCTTCATCACCCATTATTGTCCAGTGCTGGAGTTCGGCCTCGTCGGCGACACCATGCATCAGATCGACGAGCGCGTGCCGGTCGCCGATCTCGGACGGCTGACGCGAATCTATCGCGGCGTATTGGAGCGATACTTCGCATGACCGCAGCGGTTCTCATTCTCACCGCATTGCCAAGCGAGTTGAACCGGGACCGCGCGCCCGACGGCGTCCGCGTGGTCTATACCGGCGTCGGCAAGATCAACACCGCCATCGCCACAACCGAAGCGCTGCGCGAGACAACGCCGCGTTTGGTCGTCAACTACGGCACCGCCGGAAAGATCGATTCGCGTCTCAACGGCCTCGTCGAAATTTCCCACGTCGTCCAGCGCGATATGATGGCGATGCCGCTGGCGCCGCGCGGCACCACGCCGCTGAGCGACGAACTCGCCGTTCTCGGCTCGGGGTTCGGCGACGTCGTCTGCGGCACCGGCGACAGTTTCGTCACCACAAGCGACCCGTGGCTGGCCGAGAACAAGGTCGGCGTGGTCGATATGGAATTGTTCGCCATCGCGCGCACCTGTCTGCGCTACGAAGTGCCGTGGCGCGCCTTCAAATTCATCACCGACGACGCCAACGATTTCGCCGCCGACCACTGGACCGCCAATGTGGCCAATGGCGAGGATTTGTTCTGGGATGCGCTGCAGCGGCACATTCTGGCCTGACGCAACGCGAACTCAATAATCGACACGCACGAGATAGAGCCCGTCCGGCGGCGCGACCGGACCGCATGCGGCGCGGCTGCGCGCGTCCAGCGCGGCGGCGAGATCGTCAGCACACCAGCGCCCTTCGCCGACCCACACCAGCGAGCCGACCATCGATCGCACCTGGCTGTGCAGGAACGAACGCGCCGAGGTCAGAATGTCGATGCTCTCGCCATCCCGCAGGACATCGAGTTGATCCAGCGTCTTCTCGGGCGACTTCGCCTGACACTCGGTGTCGCGGAAGGTGGTGAAGTCGTGCTTGCCGATCAGCCGCTGCGCGGCTGCATGCATCGCCGCTGCATCGAGCTTCCTCGGCACCCGCCATGCGCGCCCGGCGTCGAGCGCGAGATTGGCGCGGGTATTGACGATGCGATAGCGATAATGCCGGCCGATGGCCGAGAAGCGCGCCTCGAACGTGTCCGCAACGACCTCGACGGACTTTATGCCGATCGGCCACGGCCGGACATGCGCATTGAGCGCATCACGCAACCGCCCGGCCGGAAAATCGCGCGCCAGATCGAGATGCGCCACTTGCGCAAGCGCGTGCACGCCGGCATCGGTGCGTCCGGCGCCATGAACGCGCACCTCCGCGCCGGTGGTCGCCTTGACCGCCGCCTCCAGCACACCCTGCACGGTCGGCTCACCATCCTGCACCTGCCAGCCGCGAAACGGCCGGCCGTCATATTCGATGGTGAGCCGGTAGCGCGGCATCAGGTCAGCCGCATCGGCGGCTTGAGCGCTACGCCGCGCAGAAACTCCTCGGCCGTCATCGGCTGCTTGCCGGCGCGCTGCAACTGCTTCACGCGGATCGCGCCTTCGCCGCATGCGATGGTCAGAGCATCGTCGAGCACCGCGCCCGCTTCGCCGTCGCCGGCAACGGCTTCGCCGCGCAGCAGCTTGAGCCGCAAGGTCTCGCCATCGACCTCGACCTCGCACCACGCGCCGGGAAACGGCGACAGCCCGTGAATCTGCCGCAGCACCATGTGCGCAGGCTTCGACCAGTCGATATGCGCCTCGGCCTTGCTGATCTTGTCGGCGTAGGTGACGCCCTCCGCCGCCTGCGGGGTGAGCTGCAACCCGCCGCGCTCCAGCGCCGCCATCGCCCGCACCATCAGGTCGGCGCCGATGCGCGCCAGCGCGTCGTGCAGGTCGGCGGTCGTCATGGAATCGCTGATGGCGAGGCGCTCCGCCATCGCCACATCGCCGGTGTCGAGCCCGGCATCCATGCGCATCACCATCACCCCGGTCTCGGCGTCGCCCGCCATCACCGCGCGATGGATCGGCGCCGCGCCGCGCCAGCGCGGCAGCAGCGAGGCGTGCAGGTTGAAGCAGCCGAGCCGCGGCGCATCGAGAATATCCTGCGGCAGGATCAGGCCATAGGCGACCACCACCGCAGCATCAGCACCGAAGGACCGCAATGTGGCGGCGGCGTCCGGCGTGCGCAGCGTCTTCGGCGTCAGCACCGGAATGCCGAGCCGCCGCGCTTCGCGCTCGACCGGCGTCGGCGTGAGTTTCATGCCGCGCCCGGCCGGTTTCGGCTCGCGGGTATAGACCGCCGCGATGTCGTGGCCATGCGCCGCCAGTTCCAGCAGCGTCGGCACGGCGAAATCCGGCGTGCCCATGAAGACGAGGCGAAGGGACATGGCGGCATCCGGTTGCGCTGCCCGCAAGGCGGCGCGTGACAGTCAGTCGGCGTCTTCGGCGTTGCGCTTCGCCGCCTTGGTGAATTTCTTCAGAACGCGGTCGCGCTTGAGCTTCGACAGGTAGTCGACGAACAGCACGCCGTTGAGATGGTCGATCTCGTGCTGGATGCAGGTGGCGAACAGCCCCTCGGCGTCCTCTTCATGCATCTGGCCGTCGAGATCGAGATAGCGCACGCGCACCCGCGCCGGCCGCTCGACATCGGCGTAATATTCCGGGATCGACAGGCAGCCTTCCTGATAAACCGACAACTCGTCGGAGGACGTGACGATTTCCGGATTGATGAAGACCCGCGGCGCGGGCTCCTGCTCATCCTCTTTCCGCGAGAGGTCCATCGTCACGATGCGCTGCGGCACCGCGATCTGGATGCCCGCCAGGCCGATGCCGGGGGCCTCATACATGGTTTCCAGCATGTCGTCGGCGAGCCGCCGCACGTCTGCGGTGACTTTCTCGATCGGCGCGGAGACGACCCGCAATCGCTTGTCGGGCAGCACAATGATGTCGCGTAGAGCCATGGCGGCGATGTAATGCGCGCACCGCACCGGGTCAATCAACAGTAGCGCCCCGGAAGCTCTTAAGCATAAGTTCTCTTTTTGTTCCGATGAGAACGAATCGTGCTACAACAAATCCCGATGAGCGAAGTTCTCTTTTCCGTTAACGGCGTCGCGATCGACGTCACAACCGCGCTGGCGGCGTTCGCCGCGCTGACGCTTGCGCTGCTGATCGTCATCGCCACCGTCATCGCGCGCGGCAGCCGCCGCGACGGCGAGGCCGCGATGGCGCAGGCGATCCGCGCCGACGAGCTGGAGGAGCGGCTGAGCGAGGTGTTGCGGTCGCAGGCCGAGACCGCCGGCCGCCTCGCCGCCATGGGGGAGGCGCTGGCCGGACGGCAGGCGGAAATGGCGCATGCCGTCAGCGAGCGTCTCGACGCCGTCGGCCACCGCGTCGGCCAGTCGATGGAGCAGACCACGCGCCACACGGCAGAAAGCCTGCGCGCGCTGCATGAGCGGCTCGCGGTGATCGACAGCGCGCACAAGAACCTGACCGAACTGACCTCGCAGGTGACGACGCTGCGCGACGTGCTCGCCAACAAGCAGGCGCGCGGCGCATTCGGGCAGGCCCGCATGGAAGCGATCATCGCCGACGGCCTGCCGAAGGGCGCATTCGCATTCCAGCACACGCTGTCCAACAACAAGCGGCCGGATTGCGTCGTGTTCCTGCCCGACCAGCGGCCGCTCTGCATCGACGCCAAATTCCCGCTTGAAGCCATGACCGCGCTGCGCGAAGCCCGCGGCGACGACGCGATCCGGCAGGCGACGCAGCGGCTGCGGCAGGACGTGATGCGCCACGTCAACGACATCGCCGAAAAATATCTGCTGCCGGGCGAGACACAGGACACCGCGCTGATGTTCGTGCCCTCGGAATCGGTTTACGCCGAGATTTACGACGGCTTCGACGACATCATCCAGAAGGCCTATCGCGCCCG
The DNA here is from genome assembly GCA_040392305.1 of Bradyrhizobium sp. Lineage (GTDB taxonomy): Bacteria > Pseudomonadota > Alphaproteobacteria > Rhizobiales > Xanthobacteraceae > PRO6. The sequence goes on from JBEBWH010000003.1 coordinate 19,765, forward strand.
CGTGGTGCTGGTGTCGCCCTCGCTGCTGATGCTGGCGATCCAGGTGATGCAGCAGATCATGAAGGATGCGCGGATGCGCGACGCCGCCGACCAGATCCGCACCGAGGTGATGGCGATGACCGACGATCTCGGGCGGCTGCGCGAGCGCGTGCTGAAGCTGCAAACCCATTTCGGCCAGGTCAACGAGGACATCCGCCAGGTGCTGATCTCGGCCGACAAGATCGACAAGCGTGCCGGGCGCATCACCGAGCTGGAATTCGACGACCACGACGATCAAAGCGCGGGCGCGGCACAAGGCGCCGGCGGCGAACTGTTCGCCCACGCCCCGGTGCGCAAACTGCGCGCCGGCGAGTAAGCTCCTCCGCGGCTGCGTCCGCAGCCCGACCTTCCATCCGCCACATCGGGAGACAGCCGTGACGCCCTACGACCGCATCGCCTCGCTTGGCCTGACCCTGCCGCCCGCACCGACCGCCGCCGCCAACTATGTGCCGGCGCTGCTGCGCGGCAACATGCTCTATGTCTCGGGACAGGGACCGCTCGCCCCGGACGGCACGTTCCGCACCGGCAAGGTCGGCCGCGACCGCAGCATCGAAGAGGCCTATGACGACGCGCGGCTGACCGGCCTCGCGCTGCTCGCGCAGGTGCATGCGGCGGTGGGCGATCTTGGGCGCGTCGCCCATGTCGTCAAGGTGTTCGGCATGGTCAACGCAACCGACGACTTCCAGCATCACCCGCAGGTCATCAACGGTTGCTCCGACCTGTTCGTCGCGGTGTTCGGCGACAAGGGCCGCCATCCGCGCTCTGCCGTCGGCATGGGCTCGCTGCCGTTCGGCATCAGCGTCGAGATCGAGGCGATTTTCGAGATCGCGCCCTGACGCCCGCGATTGGCGGGAACACGGCAAATCAGATACGGGAAGGCGGATGACCGCCACTCCCGAAGCGTCCGACCGCACCGCGCCACCGCTTGCCGCGCCGCCCTCGTGGCGCGAAGCATGGCTGGTCTATCTCCAGCCGCGCGTGCTGGTGGTGATGTTCCTCGGCTTCTCGTCCGGCCTGCCGCTGGCGCTGTCCGGTTCCACGCTATTGGTCTGGGTCAGCGAGAACGGCGTCAGCCTCGGCACCATCGGCCTGTTCACGCTGGTCGGCACGCCCTACACGCTAAAGTTTCTGTGGGCGCCGCTGGTCGATGCGCTTCGCATCCCGCTCCTGACGCGCTGGCTCGGGCGGCGGCGCGGCTGGCTGGTGTTCACGCAACTGATGCTGATCGCCGCAATCCTGACGCTGGCGCTGACCGATCCGGCGCGCTCGCCGTTCTTCGTCGCGCTCGGCGCGTTGCTTGTGGCGACCGCATCCGCAACGCAGGACATCGTGGTCGATGCCTTCCGCGTCGAGAGCCTGCCGGAAAGCGAGCAGGCCGCCGGCATGGCGTCTTATGTCGCCGCCTACCGCATCGGCATGGTGGCTTCGACCGCCGGCGCGCTGTTTCTCGTGACCGGCTTCGAATATGCCGGTCTGTCGCGGCTCGACGCCTGGATGGCGAGCTTTTCCGCCATGGCGGCGCTGGTGCTGATCGGCATCGTCACCGTGCTGCTGGCGCGCGAGCCGGATCAATCCGCCAAGGCCGATGCCGTCACCCGCGAAGAGCCTTCGATCCGCCGGGTGGCGGAAGCCGCGCTTGGCGCCTTCACCGAATTCCTGACGCGGCGCGACGCCGTCGCCGTGCTGGTCTTCGTCATGCTGTTCAAGTTCACCGACGCGTTTTCCGGCGCGATGACGGTGCCGTTCATCATCGATATCGGCTTCACTCGCAACGACTACGCCATCATCGTCAAGGGCGTCGGCCTTGCCGCGACCCTGATCGGCGGCTTCGCCGGCGGTTTCCTCGCCCGCGCCTGCCCGCTCGTTGCCTGCCTGTGGATCGGCGGGCTATTGCAGGCGATCTCCAACCTGACCTTCACCTGGCTGGCGCTGATCGGGCCGCAGCAATGGGCGCTGACGGTTGCCGTCACCATCGAGCAGTTCACCGGCGCGATCGGCACAGTGATCTTCGTCGCCTACCTGTCGGCGCTGTGCAACAATCCGCTGCACACCGCGACGCAATACGCCCTGCTCACCGCGCTCGCATCGGTCGGGCGGATCTATCTGTCGTCCGGGGCGGGCTATGTCGCCGAAGCGACCGGCTGGCCGCTGTTTTTCATCGTCAGCGTGTTGGTCGCGGCGCCAAGCCTGGTGCTGCTGATCTGGCTGCAACAGCGCGGCCACTTCGCCACGCTCGGCAAGATCGCTCGATAGTCCGGCTCAGTTGACGAGGCTCCATTTCGAGACAACGGCGTCGCTGTACTGCCCGGCCTCGCGCGCGCAGCTCACATCCTTCACGCGGATAGAGATGGTTTTTCCGCGCGCGGCCATCAGCGCGTCGGCCTCTTCATCGCTATGCGCGACGATCTGGAACGTCTCCGGCCCGGTTTCGAGATTGCACATGCCGCCGGGGCCTGCCAGCCGGCGCGGCGTGCTGACGAGATGATAGGTGTTGACCCGCCCGGCCTTGCCCTTGACCCGCACGCGCATCACGTTGAGCTCGCCGGTGAGAACCGCGCCGGGCGCGATCACCTTCGGCTTCTGCGCCAGCGCATCGCCGCCGATCAGATATACCATCACCGCAAGCGCTGCCGCCAATCGCCATTGCTTGCCGAAAAACCGTTCCGCCATTCCGCCTTTCCACCGTTGGTTTCAGAAAAGTGTCCGCTGCCGCATGGCGGCCGTCAGCGTGCCCTCGTCGAGATAATCAAGCTCGCCGCCCACCGGCACGCCATGCGCAAGGCCGGTGACGCGCACATCCGCGTCGTGCAGCATGTCGGTGATGTAGTGCGCGGTGGTCTGGCCGTCGACCGTGGCGTTGAGCGCCAGCACGACCTCCTTCACCGCAGGCTCGCGCGCCCGCGCCACCAGCACGTCGATGCTGAGATCCTGCGGCCCGACGCCGTCGAGCGGCGACAGCGTCGCGCCAAGCACATGATAGCGGCCGGTCGTGGCGCGCGCACGCTCCAGCGCCCACAGATCGGCGACATCCGCGACCACGACGATCACCGAATCGTCGCGGCGCGGATCGCTGCACACCGTGCACGGATTATGCGTATCGATATTGCCGCAGACCTTGCACACCTCGATGCGCTCGATCGCGACCTGTAGCGCGCTGGCGAGCGGCGCCATCAAGGCCTCGCGCTTCTTGATGAGATGCAGCGCCGCGCGCCGCGCCGAGCGCGGGCCAAGACCCGGCAGCCGCGCCAGCAACTGAATCAGCCGCTCGATTTCCGGTCCGGCGATCGCCGATGACATCGTAGAGGTCGCCTAGCCCAATCCAAGCCCGGGCGGCAGCGGCAGCCCGCCGGTCAGCGCGGACATCTTGTCCTGCATGGCGGCTTCGGCCTTGCGGCGCGCGTCGTTATGCGCGGTGACGAGCAGGTCTTCGAGAATCTCGCGCTCCTCCGCCTTCATCAGCGACGGATCGATGCTCACGCCCTTCACTTCCATCTTCGCGGTCATGCGCACGGAGACAAGGCCGGCGCCGGCGCCGCCCTCGACCTCGACGTGATCGAGCTCATCCTGCAACGCCTTCATCTTCGCCTGCAGCTGCGCGGCCTGTTTCATCATGCCGAGAAAGTCTGCCATCCTGATCCCCTCGTGTTTCGCGACCGGGCGCGCGCGGCGGCGCGGTCCGGTCCGAATCAAATCATCGTCAATCGTCTTCGTCCGGCATTTCGTCGGCGCTGTCATCCATCGCATCGCCGTCAACGGCCGGAAGTTCATGGACGACGCGCCGCACGCCCTCGACGGTAGCTCCGGGCCAGCGCGCCATCACCGCCTGCACGGAGGGATGCGCCTTGGCGGCATCCTCGAGGCGGTCGCGCACCGCTTCGGCCTGGGCGCGCAATGTCGGCTCGCCTTCCGCGTTGGACACGATCACCGCCCAGCGCCGCCCGGTCCATAGTTCGAGCTTGCGGGCCAGATCGTTGACCACCGCGCGCGCGGCGCTGCGCTCCAGCGCGATCTCCAGCCGGCCGTCTTCCATCGCAACGAGCCGGATATCGGCTTCGAGCGCGGTCTTGATAACGAGATCGCGTTTCTCGCCGGCAAGCGCCACAAGTTCGGCAAAAGTGTTCAAGCGCCGCACCGGCGCGGCCTCGGGCCGCGGCGCCGTCTGAGGCGCGGCAACGGGGGCGCGGGCAACGACCGTTTCGCCGCCCCGCGGCGACAGCGCGGCGCGCGGCGATGGCGGCGGCGGCGACGCGGAGGTGCGGGCGGGCTGCGCCAGCGCCGATGTCGAAGCGCCGGTCTCGGGGGCGATCATGCGGATCGCCTCATCCGGCGTCGGCAGATCGGCGGCATAGGCGATGCGCACCAGCACCATCTCGGCGGCCGCCTGCGGCCGCGTCGCGGTCTGGACTTCGGCGACGCCCTTGAGCAGCATCTGCCACATCCGAGAAAGGACGCGCATCGACAGCTTCGCGGCGAAGTCGCGCCCGCGCAGCCGCTCGGTCTCGCCCAGCGCGATGTTGTCGGCGGTCGCCGGCACCACCTTGATGCGGGTGACGAGATTGACGAAATCGGCGAGATCGCTCAGCACTACCACCGGATCGGCCCCGGTGTCGTACTGATCGCGGAACTCGGTGAAGGCGCTGGCGATATCGCCGCGCGCGAGATGCTCGAACAGATCGATGACGCGGGTGCGGTCGGCCAGCCCCAGCATCTGCCGCACGTCCTCGGAGCGCACATGACCGCCGCCGTGCGCGATCGCCTGATCCAGCAGCGACAGCGCGTCGCGCACCGAGCCTTCCGCCGCGCGGGCGATGACGCCGAGCGCTTCGGCATCGGCCTGCGCACCCTCATTGGCGACGATGCGGCCCAGATGCTCCGTCAGGACTCCGACATCGACGCGCCGCAGATCGAAGCGCTGGCAGCGCGACAGCACGGTGATCGGCACCTTGCGGATCTCGGTGGTCGCGAACACGAAGCGGGCGTGCTCGGGCGGCTCTTCGAGCGTCTTGAGGAAGGCGTTGAACGCCGACGTCGAGAGCATGTGCACTTCGTCGATGATGTAGACCTTGTAGCGCGCGCTGGTCGGCGCATAGCGCACGCCGTCATTGATCTGGCGCACGTCATCGACGCTGGTATGGGACGCGGCGTCCATCTCCAGCACGTCGATGTGACGGCCCTCGATGATGGCCTGACAATGCACCCCCGGCTCAGCCAGATGAATGGTCGGGGACTTGATCGAGCCGTCAGGCAATTCGTAGTTCAGGGCGCGGGCGAGAATACGCGCCGTCGTCGTCTTGCCGACACCGCGCACGCCGGTCAGAATCCAGGCGTGCGGAATGCGCCCGGTCTCGAACGCGTTCGACAGCGTCCTGACCATGGCCTCCTGCCCGATCAGATCGCCGAAATGCGTCGGCCGATATTTGCGCGCCAGCACGCGGTAGCCGCCATCGCCGGACGCTCCCAGCGCCAGCCCGGACGGTGGCGGATCGGAAAGAGGGCTGCCGGCGTCAGTCATCGAACGATCCGCGATTTCCCAGAATGCATGGCCGGGGCGGCCTTGTGACCCGGCGAGTTCGTCTCCGCCGCCGATCGAAAGCGCTTCGGCCTCGAAACTGGCCACGGACCGCGCCGCACGGCGGCGAATCGAACGAGAGGTGGGAGACTGACGAGCGACCCGATCCGGACCTCGTTAGGGCTGCTTCCTTCCGGACC
>JBEBWH010000004.1:0-24153 GCA_040392305.1 Bradyrhizobium sp.
GTGATGTTGGTCGTCATCACCGCGCCGAAAGGCGTCGGCAGCGCCACGCCGCCGGCCAGCGCCGCGCCGCCCGGCGCGGTGTGACACACAGCGCAAGCGCCGAGCGCGGCAAGACGCTCGCCCCTGGCGATGGTGGCTTGCGCATAGGCCGAAGGATCGGGCCGCGGAATCGGCGCAATCGCCGGACTGGTCGGGAATGCAACGGCTCCGAGGCCGAGCAGGCCGACGACGCTTGCGGCCATCGCCCTGAACGAGGGCCAGCGCCGCCGCGGAGCTTCCGCGTCGTCGCGGCGAGCGGCTTGGCCAAGCCCGGCCAGAACCCGCTCCGGCGTCAGCGGCAATTCGCGGAAGCGAACCCCGGTCGCATCATAGACCGCATTGACGATCGCCGCCGCGCTCGGAATCGATGCGGACTCCCCGACGCCAAGCGGCGGCTCGGTCTGGCGATCCATCATCACGATATCGATCGCCGGCAGTTCGGGGAACGTGATGATCGGATACGCACCCCACTCGCGCGCCGCCGCCACCTCGGTCTTGGTGAAGCGCGCTTCCTCCTTGAGGACGCGACTGGTGGACTGGATGATGTTGCCGTGAATCTGATGCCGGACGCCGGCCGGGTTGATCATCATGCCGGAGTCCTGGCCGACCACCAGGCGCGTGACATCGACCTCGCCGGTCTTGCGATTGACCGCGACTTCCGCGACCCATGCCGACCACGCCGCCGGATGTCCGGGCCAGTTGCCGTGCACATAGACCGCCTGCGCCATGCCGCGCCCGCGCACGATCTCGGCATCGTCGCTCTGAGGATTGGGGCCAACGCGGCGCTGCCATCCGGCCCGCTCGGCGGTGGCCCTGGTCAGCGCCACGGCGCGTTCGTCGCTCATATGCCGCAAGCGGAAGTCGAGCGGATCGGCGCCGGCTTCCGCCGCCAGCTCGTCGATGAAGCTCTCATGCGCGAACATGCTCGGCAGCGCCGATACGCCTCGAATCCAGCCGGTGCGCACCAGCGGCGCCATATCGTGAATGGTGACGCGCACATTCTCGTAGTCGTATTGGGGGCGCGCCGACCGATCTCCCATTTGAATCACGTCGGGCACCGGCGCGACCCGTCCGGTCAGCAGCAAGGCCAGCGTCGGCGCGGCGTTGGACGGATAGCGCGACTGGTAGTCATAGGCGGCAAGCGAGCCGTCCGGCCCGAGCCCGCCCGACACTTCCATGAGCTGCCCCGAGCCCTTTGGATCCCAGACATTCTCCTGCTCGCGGGTGAGCTGAACGCGGACGGGGCGGCCGACGGCCCGCGACAACAGCACCGCGTCGGCGGCGACGTCATCGGCGCAGTTGCGGCCATAGCAGCCGGCGGCCTCGAACCGGACGACGCGGATTTCATGCTGCGGACGACCGGTCAGCAGCGCGATATCGTCTCTCAGCAGATAGGGACTTTGCGACCCGGCCCAGACCGTGACGCCATCCGGCCTGACGTCGGCGACCGCACACGACGGACCGATCGAGCCGTGCATCTGGTAAGGCCAGACATAGGTGCGGTCGAGGCGCACATCCGCCGCCGCAAGCGCCGCCTCGACATCGCCGTCGTCGATCAGCCGGCGCGAATGGACCGGCCCCGCGCGCAGCGCCTTCTCCACATCGCCAAGCTCCTGGCTGAAGGTCCATGGTTTCCAGCGGACTTTCAGCGCGAGCGCGGCCTCGGCCGCATGCTCTTCACGCTCCGCGACGATGCCGACGAAGTCGCCCTCGGTCACCACCGCGACGATGCCGGGGATGTGCGCGATGGAGGCGTCATCCACGCCGTCGAGACAGCGCCCGACGAATTCGCCGCTGTCGAGCCCGGCATAGGGTGGGCGGATCACCCGGCCATGAAGCATGCCCGGAACGCGGACGTCGTGCACATAAGTGAAGCGCCCGAGCGCCTTGTCGGGAATATCGGTGCGCCCGATCGGACGGCCGACAATGCGATGTTCGGATACCGGCTTCACCGGCGTATCCGCATCGAACTCCAGATGGATGCGGCGATTGCTGAGCAGATCACGGTACGCGATGGAGCGCGCCGGATCGCCGCTCTCGCTGATCCGGCCGCCATCCGCGACCAGCGAATCCGCGGCGCTGTCGAGCGCATCGGCGGCAAGCGCGATCAACTGCCGGCGCGCCTGCGCCGCCGCGACACGCAATTGCACGGCCGTGATCTGGATCGTCTCGCTTGCGATGGTGCCGCCCTGGTCCGGACTGTTTTCGGTATCGCCGAGAATCATCTCGACGGCATCGATCGGCACATCCAGCTCTTCGGCGACGATCTGAGCCAGCGCCGTGCGAATTCCCGTCCCGAGATCGACCTTGCCGCAAAAGGCAAAAATGCGTCCCTGATCCGTCAGGCAGACATGGATATCGAGCTCTCGTTTCTCGACCGGCTGCGCCGCCCCGACGGGCCTCGGCGTCACCACCGCCAGCACGCCGCTGCCGCGCAGCAGCGCCTTGCGGGAGGGAATGCCCGCCTCCTCAGTCATGCCTTGCTCTCACTGTCTTTCCGGCCGCGGGCGATGGCGAGCTTGACCGCGTCGATGATCTCGACATGCGTGCCGCACCGGCACAGATTGAAGCGCAGCTCATTCCTGATTTCGGCATCGCTGGGCGACGGGTTGCGGTCGAGCAGCGCCTTGGCGGTCATGATCATGCCGTTGAGGCAATAGCCGCACTGCGCCGCCTGCGCCTCGATGAAACACTGCTGGATCGGGTGAGGCGTGTCGCCCTCGGCAAGGCCTTCGAGCGTGACGATGTCGTGTCCCTCGGCAAGGCTGACGGGGATCACGCAGGCGCGCGCGGCAAGACCGTCGATCAGCACCGTGCATGCTCCGCACTCGCCGTATCCGCAGCCGTATTTCGGTCCGTTAAGATGGAGATCGTTGCGCAGAACGAACAATAGCGGGGTGGTCTTCTCGACCTCCACCCAATGGCTGACGCCGTTGACCGTCAGCTGCCGCCTCGTTCGCTCCCGCGCCATCTCCCTCCTCCTGGGCGTCCGATCCGCACCATGGTATCGCATCGGTGCAGCCATCTCCGATACCAGTCTATGCCGCGCCTAGACCAGGAATCGGGCGCGGCGGAGTGACGCTGCCGTGAAAGATCACGCTCCCAGAAACGCGTCCCGCACCGCTGCGCTCTCGCGAAGGGACTGGCTCGTTCCCGATTGCACGATCTCCCCCAGCCGCAGGACATAGGCGCGGTCGCAGACGCCGAGCGCCTTGCCGACATTCTGCTCGGCCAGCAGAACCGACGTGCCGTCCTGCACGATGTCACGGATATTGCTGATCACCTGGGTCGCCAGCAACGGCGACAGACCGAGCGAGGGTTCATCAAGCAACAAGAGCCGCGGCTTCGTCATCAGCGCACGCGCGATCGCGAGCATCTGCTGCTGGCCGCCGGAGAGCTGCCACGCCAGCGTATCGCGTTTCGGAACGAGCTGCGGAAAGATGTCGAACATGCGGGCGATGCGCCTGCGGCGCAAGGACGCCGACTCGCTGCTTGCCACTTCCATATTCTCGACAACCGTCAGCCCCGGAAACACCCGGCGGCCTTCCGGCGCATAACCGAGACCGCGCCGGACGCGGTCTTCCGTCCTGACGCGCTCGATGGAGACGCCATCGAGCATAATCGAGCCCGATACGCGTGGCCCGAGCCCCATGATCGAGCGCATCAGGGTCGTCTTGCCGGCGCCATTGGCCCCGAGAAGCGCAATCGCTTCGCCGGTCCCGACAGACATCTCGATGTTCTGCAGCACAGGCGCCAGCCCATAGCCCGCTTCGAGCGATTTGATTTCCAGCAAAGCGGCGCTCATGCGGCTGAGTCCTCGATACCGAGATAGGCCTCCACGACGCTGGGATGCAGGCACACCTCATCGGGTGAGCCGCTGGCCAGAATGCGCCCCTGATCGAGACAGATCATGCGGTCGGCGAGCGGCCGCAGAAACCGCATATTGTGCTCCACCACCAGTATCGTCATGCCTTCCGCGGCGAGGGCTCGCACCCGCTCGCGCAACTCTTCCTGCTCGCGCGGATTGAGGCCCGCCGCCGGCTCATCCAGCAGCAGCAGCGACGGCTCCAGCGCCAGCGCCCGCGCAATCTCGACCTTGCGCCGCACGCCGTAGGCGAGATCGCCGCAGCGCGCATTCGCCATATCGCCGACGCCGAGACGAAGCAGACTGCCCATCGCCTCGCGCCGTGCAAGATACGCCTCGCGGGCACGGCCGAGCAAAGCCGCGCAGATATGCGCGAGATTGCGCTTGGCGCCGCGCGCAACGGCGACGTTGTCGATCGCGCTCATGTCGTCGATCAGATTGAGATTCTGGAACGTTCTGGCGACCCCGAGCTGGGCAATGCGATAGGCCGGCGATCCGACCAGCGTTTCGCCGTTGAGCCGGATGACGCCCGCATCGGGCGTGTAGAACCCGCTGATGAGGTTGATCACCGTCGTCTTGCCGGACCCGTTCGGTCCGATCAGGCCGATGATCTCCCCTCGTCCGATGGTGAACGACACGTCGTTGACCGCCTTTACGCCGCCGAAGCTTTTGGACAGGTTTTCGACGACCAGCAGGGGCTCGCTTGCCGCCGAGCCGTCGTGCCGGGCGATCGGTATCTCGATCGGAGGCGGCAGCGGCTCAGGGCGCGTCGGCCGCACGCGCGCAATCGCTTTCTCGAGCAGCCCGACGATCCCCGAGGGGGCCACCACCACCATGATCAGCAGCACGATGCCATAGGCGATCAGATTGTAGCGTTCGAGAAACCGGAACCATTCCGGCAGATGGATGAGCAGCAGCGCGCCGAGAATGGCCCCGGACACGCGATAGCGCCCGCCGACGACCGTCATGGTCATGCATGTGACCATGAAGGCCAGCTCCATCGGATCGGGCGACACCACCCGAACCGTATGAGCGTAGAATGCACCGGCCGCGCCTGCATAAAGAGCGCTCAGCAGGAAGGCGGTGAACCGCAGCCGCGACGTATTCAGCCCGATCGCCGCCGCCACCGCATCATTGGCGCGAGCGACCTCGAAGGCCCGGCCATAGATGCCGCTCATCAACCGCCAGCTCAGAAGGCCGAACAGCGCCACCGCCAGCCAGACGAACGACAGCAGGCCGATGCCTCTCGGCACGGTCCAGTCGAGAATGGTGATTCCGGGCACCCCCGAGAGACCGTTCGAGCCGCCGGTGAAATCGACCCAGTTGACGGCGACGATGAGGCAGATCTGCGCGATGCCGAGCGTCGCCAGCGCGAAATAGTGCGTATCGAGCCGAAGAACCGGAATGGCGATCAGCGCAGCGACGATAACCGGCACGGCCATCGAAACCGGAAAGCTCCAGGCAAAATCCCAGCCATGATTGGCGCCGAGAATGCCGGTCGCATAGGCGCCGAGTCCGAACAGCGCGCCCTGCGCCAGCGACAGTCCGCCGGCGTGGCCGAAGATGAACTGATAGCCAAGCACGAGAATGGCGAACACGCCCGAGAGCGTCACCACGCGCACGCCATAGCCGCTGGCGAAGAACAGCGAATACGCAGCGAGCGCCGCGGCACCGACTAGCAGCACCGGATTGATGCCGCGCGTCATGGCCTCGACGACAGATCGCCTGTTTTCCAAAGGAGGCTGCATCCCGGCCATCACGCCCGTCGCTGCACGGATTCTTGAAACAGGCCCTGCGGCCGCACGAAGAGAAGGATCAGCACGCAGACATAAAGCGCGACCGACGCCGCCGTGTAAGACACGTAGGACGACACCAGCACCTCGAACAACGCGACGATCAATGCGCCCGCGACGGCTCCGAAGGTCGATCCCCACCCGCCGATCGTCACCGCGATATAGGCTTTCAGCATCAGATGCCCGCCCTCGTTGGGCGAAACAAAGAACTGGTTGGCCAGCAACAGGCCGCCCGCCCCCGAAAGCGCCGCGGAAAGCGCGAAGCTCGCCGCGATCATCCAGGCGACGGGAATTCCGATGCCCCGCGCCATCTCGCGATCCTGCGCGGTCGCCCGCAGTCTGCGGCCGAACTGCGTCGCGTTCAGCAACAGATGCTGGCCGAGCACCAGAAGCGCCGCCACCGCGACAATCGCCAGCGACTGACTGCTGACCTGCAAGCCGGCGATATCGAGCTGCGAGGTGCCCAGCAGCGGCGGGCCGGCGCGCGGTTCAGGTCCAAAACCCACGTTCAGCGAATTCTGGATCACCACGCCACAGGCAATCGTGCTGATGAACACCGTGACCGGCGGCTTGTTGCGCAACGGGAAGAAGGCGGCGCCCGAGAGCGCCAACCCGACCAGACCCGCCACCACCACAACAAACGGCAGCAGCAGAATTCCGGGCAGGTCGACGAAGCTCATGGCCACGATCGCCGCATAAGCTCCCACAAGGACCAGATCGCCCTGCGAGAAGTTGACCGCGCCGACCGCGTTCAACACCAGAACGAAGCCGAGCGCGACCAGCGCATAGCCGGCGCCGAGGACAACCGCATTCAGGAGGAGTTGTAAAGTGGCCACGGCGTCGCTCAGCGCTTGACAACGTTGTCGTAGCGCTTGACCATCTTCGGATTCCGGGACTTCCCGTCGTAACAGATGATGACGCCGGAGTTGACCATGTTGCCGGTGCCGTCGGACTTATACTCGCCGGCAAGCCCCTGATAGGTGGCGCTCGAGAGCTGCTTGCGAATATCCTCCGGCGTTTTCGCGCCGTTCTTCACCGCATCCAGCACCATCATCATGCCGTCGTACTGAGACAGCGCGTAGCTGTCTGGCTCGAGGTTGAACTCTTTGAGATAGGCGGCGCGGAAATCCTGAACCGGCTTGCGATCGTCGTAGAGTGGCGCAGGCGTCGTTTCGGCGCAGACATTCTCCAGCTCCGCCGGCTCGACGAGAGCGGCGGTGGACTGCTGCGACATGGTCGAGCTGGCGATGATCGGGATATTGAGGCCCATCGCCTTCGCCTGCTTGAGGATCAGCGCGGTGGGACCGCCATGGACGCGCGTGAACAGAATATCGGCGCCGGAATCACGAACCTTGGTGAGAACCGGCAGCATGTCCTTCAGCGAGACTTCCAGCCCTTCCTCGAAGACGAGCGGCGTGCCGAGGTCCTTTGTTGCGCCTCTGAGAACGTCCCGGCCGCTCTGGCCATAAGCGTTGGTCTGATAGAGTAGCGCCGGCTTCTTCTTGCCGAGCGTCTCCATCGCATAACGAGCTTGCACGATGCCTGCGACACGGTCGTCCGCCATGAAGCGGAAGACGTAAGGATTCTTCATCTCGGTGACCTTGGCGGTTCCCGAAATAGTCAGGAGCGGCATCTTGTTTTCCTTGGCGAGCGGCAGCAGCGCCAGCATCTGAACGCCCAGGATCGGCCCGACCACGACCTTGACGTTGTCGTAGGACAGGGCGCGCTCCATGACGTTGATGGCGTTTTCCGGAGCGGTCGCCGTATCGAAGCTCTCATAGGTCGCCTTGACAGAGGCCGGCGCGTTCTTGATCGCGAGAATCGCACCGTTGCGCTGGCTCGTCCCTTCGAGGGAGATATATCCGGTCAACGGAGCCAGGATCGGCACCTTGATCTCCTGCGCAAGCGCGGGCTGGGCGGTGGCGGAAAGGATCACTGCAATGGACGCCGCTTTTCTCAAGGTCATCTCCTATGCTTGTGTCTCAGATTGATAAGGTTGTGCGATGCTGCCTTCGCAGGCCGCGGAATTCAGGACGTCGCGTGACGAATGACATCGAGACCGAAGCGCTGGTCGCCTAGCTCTCCGATCATGAACAGGACGAGGTTTTCGAGACCCGCATCGGCGAATTGCTGCAGCTTGTCGCAGCACTGCTGCACGGTGCCGGCGACGGCGAAGGCCGAAACGGCCTCGTCGGGGATAAGCTTCGCTGCGGCGTCGTAATCGCGCCGGCCGATCGCCGCGATGACCGCCTCCTGATCGATGGGAATTCCGGAGGCCGCAAGGTTGTCCGACATCGCCTTGTTGCGGAACAGGAAGGCTAGCTTGGCGCGCGCCAGTTCGATCGCCTTTCGACCGTCGGGAGAGGCAACGAACAGAATGTATCCGGCCGCCGGCACAGCATCGGCCGGACGGCCCGCCGCTTCCGCGCCGATCCGCACATGCTCCAGCGAGCTGCGAACGGACTCGACCGAGAGGCCCGCCGATAGCACGACGCCGTCGCTGATCTTGCCCGAAAGCTGAAGCATCTGCTCCTTCATCGGCGCCAGATAGATCGGGATCGGCTGCGGCGGCGTGAACATCATGCGCGCGCCGTTGAGACGAAAGCGCAGCCCCTCATAATGCACTGCCTCGCCCGACCACAGGCCGCGAAGCGCTTCGACGAATTCGCGGATCACCCGCACGGGGCGATCGGGGCTTTCGCCCGCCTCGCCGAGGAAAAGCGGATTGCCGATGCCGATGGCGATCGCCGCGCGCCCTGGCGCGGCTTCCGCCAACGTCGCCATCTGCATGGCGGTCGGCATCGGATGGCGCAGATAGGGACTGACAGCGGTCGGAACGACCATGACATCGGTGCTCATCGCCAGCCCGAGCGACGAAACGATCGACTCCCGATAGCCGAGATGATCTGCCATCCACAGGCTGCTGGCGCCGGCCTGAACCGCCTCGCGCGCGAAGGTGATCGCCTCATGGTAGGGCGCGAAGCCATCGAAGCTCACGCCGATGCGCATTGCCGCCATGACAGCCCCCTTACTTCGCCGAACCCGTCATCAGGAAGTGATCGAGCTGGTCCTTGCTGACACCGGCAAGCCCCATCTTTTCGAGCGTGAGGCCGGTCTGCCAGAAATCGTGCCCGACCGAATGGCCTGCAAGCGTGGTGAGCGCATCGATGGTCGGCGTCGGCACGCCGGCGAGCTTGCCGAATGCGGAGAACGGCACAAGTCCGTAGCCGACGTCCTCGAAGACGTAACGGTCGCGCAACGATGACGGCGACTTGATCTCGGTGTTGGGCGCGCTCTCCTTGCAGGCGCGCGAAATCGAACCGCTCGCAACAGCTTCCGCCGTCGTCAGCCCGGCGCGATGGAAGGCATCGAGAAACGGAATGGAGGGAATGCCGAGCGCCCGCGCCACCGCCAGCCGCTCGTCGTCCACCGCCTTGGTGACCTGCCCGACCGCCTCGGTGATGCCTTCGGCATAGAAACGGAAATCGCCGCCGGTGTGCTCGATCCAGCCGGCATTCATGATCATGCCGGGCGGATGGAAGATCGCGTTGATGTTGGTCAGCGCTGTCTCCAGAACGCTCGACGCCAGCACGATCTCCGGAAAGACCGGCTTGACGAGATCATACAGCGCCTGCGCATGCCGTCCGGGGAAGGCCGCAAAGGCGAGACGCTTGGTATAGCTGTAGATATTGACGCAGGCCGGCCCCTCCATCCGCGTGATGTAGGTCAGCGTCACGCCCTCGCATGTCATCGCCGGCTCTTTGAAGCCCGCGCGCCGCAGCTCCCAGTTGAAATGCAGGCCGCCGCCGGTATGGCCCGGATTGAGGAAGACCGGCTGATCCGGGCGCAACAGCGGTGCAAGCGCCCGCGCATAGGTTTCGTGAGCCACCGACGGAATTACCAGCATGATCAGATCGGCGCCGCTGACCGCCTCCTCCACGCTGGAGGTGACCGTCTTCAGCGGCACGAAACCGGTATGCACGCCCTTGACGTCGATTCCGCCCCGTTCGCGGATCGCGGCAAGCCGGTCCGGATTACGCGCCTGCAGCCGCACATCGAACCCGCGCAAAGTGAGATCAGCCGCCGCCGCACATCCCCCGTGACCTCCTCCGAGAACCGCAATCTTGCGCACGCGCATCTCCTTCCCGCCATTGCCCATCACACCGCCGCCCGCCATCTGGCTGCATCGATTTATGGGTCATTGTGATCACAATTAGGAAGTCATGGCAAGTCCTTTGACATTCACTGTGATCTCAACTCTATTATAGCTATGTAACTACGGCGGAAAGAATACCGGCGTCGCCTCACCCGAGAGGACGGACCAAGCCGCTGATATCAACGAAAACCAGGCTCTCGCCCTCCGGGAAGGATCATTCACAGCGCTAGATCGTGATCTCACCCTCGGTCAAGGTGCGGTTTCTCGACGCACCGACGGAAGGCTCCACAAAGGACGCCCTGGCGGCCCGGTCACATCCCAACTGGCGCCAGCTATACGGATCATCTACCTATGAAATCAGGCCAGCCTCAGCGGAAAACGCGCACACGCCCGGGAGAAGCCATGAAACCGAACGATACGGCCGACATGCTCGCCCAGCTGAATCTTCAGCTCGCCGAGGATCAGTCGAACGGTATCGGCAGCGTTTTCACCAGCGGCTCCAGCGAGCGCGATACCCTGCAGCGCCGCACTTACGAAACGCTTCGGCAGGCGCTGATGGCAGGCGTATTCCAGCTCGGGCAGTCCGTGACCTTGCGCACCCTCGCCGCAGCCCTCGGCACGAGCCCGATGCCGGTGCGCGAGGCAGTGAGCCGGCTGATCACCGAACGCGCGCTGACGATGCTGCCGAATCGGACCGTGATCGTGCCGCGCATGACCCGCAACCGCTGCATCGAATTGTTCAAGGCCCGCCAGGTTCTGGAGCGCCTCGCGGCCGAGGCGGCCTGCGCCCGCGCCACGATCCAGCTGATCGATCAGCTCTCCGAAATCGACGCGGATCTGCGCGCCAGGGTGGCGGAGCGCGACATTTCGGGGGCGCTCATGCGCAATATGCGCTTCCACTTCACGCTCTACCAGGGCAGCCAGAGCGAGGTGATCCTGCCGCTGATCGAAACGCTGTGGCTGCAGGCCGGACCGTTCATGGCCTACTCCCTCGCTATTCCGGGCGTGCGCTGGACCTCCCGTCACCACCAGACGATCATCGCCACGCTGCGCTCGCGCAACTCCATCGAGACAGGCCAGGCGGTCGAACAGGACATCGGCGAAACTCTGAGCCAGCTGCTGCAGAAGGCCGATTTCGAAGACACCGTTAAGCCCGCCAGCCGCGAGCCGGCCGATTTGACGCCCTAAGCCGCCCGGCGTCGCCGGCAGCGCATCTCGTTGGGCATCTCTATTGTGATCACAGAACAGTTTGTGTAATTGTTAGCGCCGCAACAATTATGAACTGTGATCACAGGACTTGAATATGGGCAATGCGGCGCTAGCAAAACTCGAACTCATCCATGTCTCGCTGCCGACCCGGCGCGAACATAAATGGGCCGGCCTCGGCGAGGCCATCGGCGGCTATGTTCTCGTCAAGGCCACGGGTGAGGACGGGACAGTCGGCTGGGGCGAAGCGCCGGTGCTCAAGGACTGGGGCGGCGAATTCGGCCGCTATTTCGGCGAAAGCCCGGCCACGATGTTCGCCATCGTCCCGCGCTATCTTGCACCCGCGGTGATCGGTTGCGACCCGCTCGATATCGTCGAGCTTCATGCCCGGATGGACCGGGCGATCAAGGGCTTTCCTTACGCCAAGGCGGCAATCGAATTCGCCGTCTACGATCTGGCCGGTCGCCAGGCCGGTCTGCCGGTGCACAAGCTTCTCGGCGGCGCGGTCCGGCGGCGGATTCCGATCGCCCACTCGATCGGCCTGATCGGCTTCGAGGAGGCCGAGCGCGAGAGCGCCCAGCTGGCCCGCGAGGGCATCCGCACCATCAAGATCAAGGTCGGCGTCGAGCCCGATCGCGACGTCGAGATGGTCCGCCGCATTCGCGATACGGTCGGCCCGTCGGTCGAACTCTGCATCGACGCCAACCAGGGCTACGCGACGCCCGGCGACGCAATCCAGACCTTCCGTCGCATGGAAGCCTGCCGCATCAAATATTTCGAACAGCCGGTTGAAGGCATCGAACGGCTGGCGGAGGTCGCGCGCGCGATCGATGCGCCGGTGATGGCCGACGAAAGCGCGTGGAACGCTCACGACGTCATCCAGATCATCGAGAAGCGCGCGGCGCAGATCGTCTCCATCTACACGACGAAGCCGGGCGGACTTTACCGCGCCATGCAGGTCGCCGCCGTCGCCCGCGCCGCCGGCCTCGTCTGCAACGTCAACGGCTCCGTGGAAACCGGCATCGGCAATCTTGCCAATCTTCAACTCGCCGCGGCGGCCGAATCCGTCGTGCTTCCTTGCGTCATTCCCGTTTCGACTCCCGCCGAGGCGCAGTCCGGCCAGATCGGCGGCATCTACTACAAAGACGATCTGATCGCCCAACCGATGCGGCTGGTCGAAGGCTGCATCGAGCTGCCCGAAGGCCCCGGCATGGGCATCGCGGCCGACCTCGACAAAATTGCTCGCTTCACCGTCAACTCTTGAGTCCAAGGAACAATCGAAATGCGTCGCGACGTTATCGACCGTCAGGTCGCGCTTATGCGAAAGACCGGACTTGATGCGATCCTCTCAAGCTCGCCCGAAAACTTCGCTTATGTGACAGGCTTTCCGTCGCCGACCCAGCACCTCATGCGCTGGCGCCACGCCATGGCGCTCGTCAAGGCGGATGGCAGCGTGGCGCTGCTTGCGGTCGACATGGAAGCCACCACGATCCGCTCGAAAGCGGCGGGCGTCGAGGTCGCGGTCTGGAAGGAATTTCAGTTCGATGCGATGAGCGTGCTCGCCGACCTGATCTCCCGCCACGGTTTGGCGAAGGCGCGCATCGGAATCGAGACGGATTACCTGCCGGCCGGCGATTTCCAGCAGCTCGTCGGCCTGCTTCCGGCGGCACGGTTCGAGCCGGCTCAGGCCCAGCTCGCGCGCCTGCGCCAGATCAAGACGCCCGACGAAATCGCGATTCTCAGAAGGCTGTCGCGCCTCGCCGACAAGGCGATCGCGGATGCGTTTCGCGCCGTGAAGGCTGGCTCAACGGAGATGGATATCGCCGCCGCGCTGACCCGCAGCCTGTACGAGCAGGGCGCGGAGAGCCTGAAGCTGATGATCGTCGCGACCGGCGAACGCAGCGTTTTTCCGAATGTCGGCCCGACCGAGCGCGTGCTGAAAGACGGCGACATCTGCCGCGTCGAGGTTTTCCCCACCATCAACGGATACAATGCCGGCGTCTGCAGAACGGCTGCGGTGGGAACGCCTCCGCCCCATGCCGAGGAAATCTGGGGCAATCTTTCGGCATGCAAGCATCTGCTGCTCGACAAGATCAGGCCGGGCGCAAGCAGTCGCGCGATCTACGATCTGTATCTCGACAAGGTCAAGGAACTGGGACTGCCGCCGATTTCATTCATCGGTCACGGCATCGGCCTGCATCTGCATGAGGACCCCTATCTCGGGCCGACCGAAGATCAGTCGCTCGAGGCAGGCATGGTTCTCGGCATCGAGCCGCTGATCTACGAAACCGGCCATGGCTTCGGAATGCAGAACAAGGACATGGTGATCGTCACCGAAACCGGTTGCGAACTGCTCTCCGACTACACCGACACTGACCGGCTCATCATCGTCGAATGACAAACCGGCCGGCACGTGGCGAAGCATGCGATCACGTGCCGGCCCGCTTTCCCGAGCCGGCTGAACGCCGAAGCTGTCACCTCGTCAAATAGTGGCGGCGGAAGCGGATCCTCCGCTCCACCCAACCGCCAACCCGCGCATTGACCCGCCAGGCCAGCGAACGAAGCCTCGCTCAGATAACGCCAGAAGCGGCAAGGACGTCGAGCGCCTCCGCATCCAGCGCCAGAAGCTCCTGCAGGACCTCTTTGGTCTGTTCGCCAAGCAGGGGCGGCGCGCGCGGCGCATCAACCGGCGTCGCGGAGTAGTTGATCGGCGACTTCAGAAGACGCAGCGCATCGCTCTTGGGATGCGGAACATTCTGACACATCTCACGATGCTGAATCTGGGGGTTGGCGAACACGCGATCCAGCGTGTTGATCGGCCCGCACGGCACATGCACCAATGACAGCGTCGACATCCATTCGTCGGTCGAGCGCTGAACCAGCATGGCCGCGATCAGCGGCACCAAGACAGCACGATTTCGAACCCGCAGCAGATTGTTGGCGAAACGCGGATCATCGGCAAGCTCCGGCGCTCCGGCGGCAGCGCAGAAACGCGCAAACTGCCCATCATTTCCCACGGCCAGGATCATGTGGCCGTCCCTCGTCGCGAACACCTCGTAAGGCGTGATGTTCGGATGCGCATTGCCGAGGCGCTTTGGCGCGACGCCGGTCGTCAGATAGTTCATCGCCTGATTGGCGAGCGTGGATACCTGCACGTCGAGCAGCGCCAGATCGACATGCTGCCCTTCACCGGTTTTCCGCCGATGTTCCAGCGCGGCGAGCATCGCCACCGTCGCATAAAGGCCGGTGAAAATATCGACGATGGCGACACCGACCTTCATGGGGCCGCCACCCGGCTCACCATCGGCGCGGCCGGTGAGGCTCATCAGCCCGCCCATGCCCTGGATCATCAGATCATAGCCGGCGTGATCCTTGTAAGGACCGGTCTGGCCGAAGCCCGTGATCGAGCAATAGATCAGTGCAGGATTGACCTTGCGCAGATCGTCGTAGCCGAGCCCATAACGCGCAAGACCCCCGACCTTGAAATTCTCGATCAGAAAATCCGACTGGGCCGCAAGCCGCCGAATGAGATCCTGTCCGGCGGGCTGCGACATGTCGATCGTGACCGATTTCTTGCCGCGATTGCAGGACAGGTAATAGGCGGATTCCGAGGTCGGCTTGCCGTCGTCGTCCGAAAGGAAGGGCGGCCCCCATCCGCGCGTATCGTCGCCGCTGCCCGGACGCTCGACCTTGATGACTTCGGCGCCGAGATCGGCGAGCGTCTGGCCGGACCACGGTCCCGCGAGAACGCGGCTGAGATCGAGCACGCGAAGTCCGGCCAGTGGTCCAGCCATGATTGCACTCCCTTAGTTGAAGGCCTGAATGCCGGTCTGAGCACGACCGAGAATCAGCGCATGAATGTCGTGAGTGCCTTCATAGGTATTGACCGCTTCGAGATTCATGACGTGCCGGATGACGTGATACTCATCAGATACACCGTTACCACCATGAATGTCGCGGGCGAGCCGGGCGATATCAAGCGCTTTTCCGCAATTGTTGCGCTTGATCAGCGAAATCATTTCGTGCGCCTCGGCGTCCTCGTCCATCAGCCGCCCCACCCGCAGCGCTGCCTGCAGGCCGAGGGCGATCTCCGTCATCATATTGGCGAGCTTGAGCTGGATGAGCTGGTTGGCCGCGAGCGGCCGCCCGAACTGCTTGCGATCGAGCGCGTACTGCCGCGCCGCATGCCAGCAGAACTCGGCGGCGCCCATCGCGCCCCACGCGATTCCATATCGCGCACGCGTGAGGCAGCCGAACGGTCCTTTGAGCCCGCTGACGTTCGGCAGCAGATTCTCAGCAGGCACGAAGACGTCCTCCATGACGATCTGCCCGGTGATCGACGCCCGCAGACTGAACTTCCCCTCGATCTTCGGCGCACTCAAGCCAGCCATTCCCTTGTCGAGAATAAAGCCGCGGATCACGTCGTCGTCCGTCTTCGCCCACACCACGAAAACATCGGCAATCGGCGCATTGGTGATCCAGGTCTTGGCGCCGTTGAGGATATATCCGCCATCGACGGCACGGGCGCGCGTCACCATCGATCCCGGATCGGAGCCATGGTCCGGCTCGGTCAGGCCGAAGCAGCCGACCCATTCCCCGGAGGCGAGCTTCGGGAGATATTTCAAGCGCTGATCCTCCGAGCCATAGGCATGGATCGGGTGCATGACGAGCGACGACTGCACGCTCATCGCCGAACGGTAGCCGCTGTCGACGCGCTCGACCTCGCGGGCGATCAGGCCATAGGCGACATAGCCGACGCCGGCGCCGCCATAGGCCTCGGGAATGGTCGCTCCGAGAAGCCCAAGCTCGCCCATCTCGGACAGTATCTCGCGGTGAAAAACCTCGTGCCGATGGGCATTCTGAATGCGCGGGGCGAGATTGTCGGTGCAGTAGGAGCGGGCCGAATCCTGAATCAGGCGCTCGTCGCCGGTGAGTTGTTGATCGATCAGGAACGGGTCGTCCCACTTGATTGGCTTCATCTGAAAGTCCTGCTCCGCTGGTACCGGGAAAAATGGCAACAGGCCCTACTTTCAGCGATCGAGAAAGCATATTGTTACGATGGCTCCCTTCTGAATTCGAGAAACCTCGCCCCATGGACCTGCGTCAGCTTCGGTACTTTCTCAGCGTCATCGAACAGGGTTCGATCTCCAAAGCCGCCGATGCGCTGCATGTCGCCCAGTCGGCAATCAGCCTGCATCTCAATAGGCTCGAAACCGAGCTTGGCTGCGATCTCGTGCACCGAACGTCACGCGGCATCGTGCCGACGGAAAACGGCATTCGACTTGCCACGCGTGCTCGCTCGCTGCTTGCCGATCTGGCGACTATCGCCGACGACGTGCGCGGCGATGAATCGGCGCCGAACGGCAGCGTCGTGGTCGGCATGCCGACATCGCTCGGTATCGCGCTCACGGTTCCGCTCGCGCTCAAGATAAGGCAGGCGTATCCAAAGATTCAGCTCCGTGTCACGGAGGGACTTTCCGGCCATATGTCGCAATGGCTGACCTCAGGCGAACTGGACATCGCGCTGACATTCAACGATGAACGTCTGCCCGGCGCGATGACGGAATGCGTCGCGCGCGAGAACCTCCATCTCGTGGCCGCGGCCGGCGCAAGCTTTCCTCTGGAGTCCGACGCTGCGGCGCTGTTCCGGCTTCCGCTTATCCTTCCCGGCCGCCCGCACGGGTTGCGCGAGGAGGTGGAGCGCGCGGCGTCACGTCATGGCCTTCGGCCGAACGTCATCCTGGAAATCGATTCGCTCGAGCATATCAAGGCGCTGGTCGCCGAGAATGTCGGCTACACCATTCTGTCCCATCGCGTCGCAAGCCATGGCGACATCGCCGGGCGATTACGCTGGCTCGAGATCGCGCAACCGACGATCGAACGCGTGATCTATCTCGCCCGCCCGACCACGCGGCCGCAGTCGGCGGCGGCAAAGGCTGTGCATGAAGCTTTGATCGCGCTTCTTGAAGCAGGCAACGCCCGGACCCCGGCAGCATCAACGCGCGCTTATTAATACGCGCGAGCGGCCCGACGATCTGGATCACCTCGACGATGTCGGCGAAGCCTGCGAACCTGCAGGCGCCGCGACATTCGAGGCGTCGACCGCCACCCATGCCATGAAAAACGCGACAATAGCCGGCATCGACGATGATCGGCCATTCGCCGGCATTACTGGCACGACGCGCGGATCAAAGAAAGAAACTATGCAGCAGCGTCGTTCGACCTTGCAGCCAGATGAAAGCTGACGGAGAACACCGCGCCGCCCTCGGGGCCGCTCTCGACATTGATCGTTGCGCCATGCGCCTCCACGATCCGCTTGACGATCGAAAGCCCGAGACCCGCGCCGCCCAGATCGCGCCTGTCGCGACGCCAGAAACGCTGAAAAATCAAATCGCGCTCGTCGGGAGACACGCCAACGCCTCTGTCGCAGACACTGACTGTTCCATCGGGCTGAACGACAATCAGCACTGCGGTTTTTTCCGGCGTATGGTTTAGGGCGTTTTCGACCAGGTTCCTGACCGCCCTCTTGATCATCTCGGAATTTCCCTTGATCAAAACCGGGGCATCGGCACCTGTCAGCTCGACCGTCTTGTTGCGCCGAAGCGCGAGCGGCGCAATCGACTCCGCGATCTCCATGCACACCTCCAGAAGATCTGCTGTCTCCTGCGGATCGACCAAAATCGTTTCGAGCTCGGCCGCCTCGAGAAGCTGGCTGACGACGCGGCTCATATTCTCGACGTCGCGACCGAGTTCGCGCGCCACTGCGCTATTCGGCAGCATCTCGATTCGCGTGCGCAGAATGGCAAGCGGCGTGCGCAGCTCATGCGCCGCATCGGCCGCGAATTCGCGCTGAGCATGAAACCCCTGCTCCAAACGGTCAAGCGCCTGATTCACGGCTTTGGCCAGCGGCAGAATTTCCGGAGGCATGTCGTCGGTCGGGAGCCGGACGTCGAGGCGCACGGGACTGATCTGCCGCGCCCGCTCGGACGCACGATGCAGCGGCCGCATCGCAAGACGAAAGATGACGATATCGGCGGCGAGCAGCAGAAGAAGAACCGGAACGATGGTCCAGATGATCTGCTGGAAGAAGTTGGTCACGACGTCATCGACGATCACGTCGCGATGCGACAGGTCTTCGGCAATCTGTATCCAGACGGTCGCCCCTCCGACGCTCTTGCGAACGCTGGCGCCCGAAATGCTTCGGCCGCCACCCGGCGTCGGCGTCTTGTGGAACACGATGCCCGCCAAAGCCGGATCGACGCTGAACAGCGGCTTCGGATCAGGCTGGGACGCGAAAATCACCGCTCCGGCCTGGTCGATCACCGCATATTTGTAGCGACCATAAGCATTGGAATATTGATCCTTCACGCCAGCCGGGAGATCGAGCGACCAACCGCCCGCAGATGGCGGCGTCAGGTGCCGTGCGAACATCTCGATCTGCGTCTGCATCGAGTTCTGTTGCAGCCGTTGGACATCGGATTCCAGCGACCAATGCAGCACGGAGCGCAACAGAACGGCCGCGACGATGACGGCGGCGATGTGCAGAATGACGACGCGCCAGAGTATCGACTTGAGCGGCCCCACCTACTCGCTCTCCATCATGACATAGCCGACGCCTCGAATGGTGCTGATCTTGACCTTTGCGCCGAAATCCGCGAGCTGCTTTCGCAGGCGGTGGACATAGACTTCGACCGCGTTCGACGCGACCTCCCCCGCAAGGCCGAAAATCTGGTCCTCCAGAAGTTTTTTAGAGACCACGCTCCCCTTTCGCCGCATGAGCAGTTCGAGAACCGCGATCTCGCGCGCCGAGAGCGCCTGCGGCTTCATATCGACGAATGCCTGCCGGCCTTCGGTATCGAACACGACATTCGCCAGCCGCAGCGAGCTGCCCAATAGTTGTCCCGGCCGACGCAGGAGCGCTTCGAGCCGCGCAACCAGTTCGTCGAAGGCAAACGGCTTGACGAGATAGTCGTCGGCGCCGCTGCGCAGCCCGGTCACCCGGTCATCAACGCCGCCTCTCGCCGTGAGCACCAGAACCGGGATGGGATCCCGCCGTTGCCGCAGAGCGCGCAGGAGCGACAGGCCGTCGCCGTCAGGAAGGCCGAGGTCCAGAATCATTGCCGCATAGCGCGTCAATTCCAGAGCGCTGCGGGCATCGGCAACGCTTGCGAGATGATCGACCTCGAATCCGGCCGTCTGCAGCCCCTTCGCAAGGAGCGACGCAAGCTCTCCATTATCCTCGACAAGCAGCAGCCTCATGATCCCCGATGTCCGATACAACCGACGCCAGCCAAACATAGCACGAGTTGCAAGGTGGCGCGGAGGCATGCGCGCCTCCTCCCCCGCAGGACGCGACAATGTAAGGCCTGTGTAAGACTAGGAAGGAACTGGAGAGCTGTAAGGCTGCCGTAATCTGCATCGCCTATAGCGATGGCATCTCTCGTTTCAGGTGGCATCGGCCACGAGTATAAGCGATGCTTCGCCGGATTCAGCATTCCCCCTCTCACCTGCGGACTCGTTCCGCCGTTCTGCTCGCCTCCGCGCTCGTTGCCGGCGCCGCGGCTATCCTCGTTCTGAGGATCGACAACGGAAGCGCGGCGCGCAATCCTCGCGTCGAAACAGACGTCAAACGCAACGACGGAAAGCTCTATCTGACGGATGCACAATGGACGGCTGTCACCGTGCAGACGGTCGAGCTCAATGTGTTTCGCTCCGAGTTCCGAACCGAAGGCAAGATCGCGATCGATCAGGATCGCACGACCCGGATCTTTGCGCCCTATGCCGGGCGGGTGACCAAACTGCTGGCCGCCCCCGGCGACAACGTCGAGAAGGACCAGCTTATTTTCGTGGTTGAGGCGGCGGATTCGGTCGAGGCCCAGAAGGATTTCGTCACCGCCCTCACCGCCCGCAACAAAGCGACATCGCAGGTCGCGCTCGCGCAGATCGTCGAACAGCGAATGGCGGCGCTGGCGAAGGACAAGGCCGCCCCCTTGCGCGAATGGCAGGAAGCCCAGACCAGTTTGGCGACCGCCAGGAACGATCTGCGCTCCGCCGAAGTCGCATTTCAGGCCGCGCGCAACCGCCTTCGCCTCGTTGGCAAGACGAATGCCGAAATCGACGCATTCGAGAACACCGGCCTGCTCACTCCCGACGCCCCGGTCTACTCGCCTTTGGCCGGTACCATCCTGCAGCGCAAGGTCGGTCCCGGCCAGTATGTCAACGCTGGAGCGAATGACAGCGATCCGGCTTTTCTGATCGGCGACACATCGAAGGTCTGGCTTGCCGCCTTTGTTCGTGAATCCGACGCCGCGAAAGTCAGGCGCGGGCAGCGACTGGCTTTCAAGGTGCTGACCCATCCCGATCACACTTTTGAATCACGGATCGACTATATCGCGCCGGCCATCGATCCCGATACCCGGCGGCTTCTGGTTCGCGCCACGCTCGACAATCCGGACGGACTGCTGAAGCCTGAAATGTTTGCCAATGTCACGATCATCGCCGACGAGAGACAGCCGACGCCGGCCGTGCCGCGCAACGCTGTGATCTATGAGGACAGCACGGCACGCGTATGGGTGGTGCGCGACGACCGCTCGGTCGAGTTGCGCCGTATCCGGCTAGGACTGGTGAGCGACCGGCTCATTCAGGTGCTCGAAGGGCTCCAGCCGGGCGAGCGCATCGTGACGCGGGGAAGCCTGTTCATCGACCGCATGACGGCGTCGAACCAAACTTGACCGATAGCTGGCCGCCGCAATGATCAACCCGATCGTCGCCTTTTCACTGAAGCAGCGCGCGCTGATGGTGGTACTGTTCCTGCTGATGCTGGTCGGCGGGGTCGCCGCATTCCGTGTTCTGAATATCGAAGCTTACCCCGACCCTGTCCCGCCGATGGTCAATGTGATCACCCAGAGCGCGGGGCTCTCCGCCGAGGAGATCGAGCGCTACATCACGATCCCGATCGAAACGCAGCTCTCCGGCGTACCGAATCTGCGTGTCATGCGCACGATCTCGCTCTACGGATTGTCGGACATCAAGCTGCAATTCACTTACGCCTACACGTATGACGAAGCGCTTCAGCAGATTCTCAATCGGCTTTCGCAACTGTCCGGCCTGCCGGATGGCGTACAGCCTGCGATCAGCCCCGTAAGTCCCATTGGCGAAATCTACCGCTATCGGCTCGTCGGGCCGCCCGGCTACAGCGTTCTCGATCTGCGGACCCTTCAGGACTGGGTTCTGCAACGGCGCTTTCGCGCGATCCCCGGCATTGCCGATGTCGTCGGTTGGGGCGGCAAGACCAAGACATTCGAGCTGCAGGTCGATCTGGACAAACTGATCGCCCATGGCCTGACGCTGCCGCAACTGTTGCAAAGCCTTAAAGGAAGCAACCTCAATGTCGGCGGCAATATCGTCAATCTCGGCACCCAGTCGGCCGTCGTGCGCGGCGTCGGCCTGATACGATCCATCGACGACATCAACGACACGATGCTGACCCAGATCGGCGGCAACGCGGTTCTGGTCCGTGATGTCGCAACGGTGATCGTCGGGCATCAGCCTCGCCTCGGCATCGCCGGCCAGGATAACGACGACGACATCGTTCAGGGCATCGTGCTGATGCGCCGCGGCCAACAGAGCAGCCCGACCATCGAGCGGGTCAAAGCGGAGGTGGAGCGCATCAACTCCTCCGGCATCCTGCCACCGGGCGTCCACATCGAACGCATCTACGACCGCCAGCAGCTGATCAACGTCACCACCCATACGGTGATGCACAATATGGTGGTCGGAATCTTTTTGATCTTCGTGCTGCAATGGCTGTTCCTCGGCAATCTGCGCAGCGCGCTGATCGTCGGCGCCACCATCCCCTTTGCGCTGTTTTTCGCGATCGGCGTAATGGTGCTGCGAGGTGAGTCCGCCAATCTGCTGTCTGTCGGCGCGATCGATTTCGGTCTCATCGTCGACGCCACCGTCATCATGGTCGAACGCATCTTCTGGCAATTGGGACAAAGCAGCCGAGCTTCGCCCGCCGGGACCGAGCGGGCTTCGGGCCTGCGGGGAAAGCTGCTCGCCATCTATACGGCCGCCATCAGCGTCAATCGCTCGATCCTGTTTGCGACCGGCATCATCATTACCGCCTTCATCCCGTTGTTCACGATGAGCGGCGTCGAAGGCCACATCTTCGGCCCGATGGCCAAGACCTACGCTTACGCGATCGCGGGCGGACTGATCGCGACCTTCACGGTAACGCCGGCGCTGAGCGCCTTCCTGCTGCCCGAACATGTCCGCGAAACCGAGACATGGCTCGTGCGTACGCTCCACCGCATCTATCGCCCGGTTCTCAGATTTGCGGTCGCGAGAAAGAAGTCGACCGTAAGCCTCACGCTTGCGCTCTTCGTTCTCGCCGCCATCATGGTTCGTTTTCTGGGCCTTGAGTTTCTTCCGAAGCTCGAAGAGGGCAATCTCTGGATCCGCGCGACGATGCCGGCGACGATCTCGCTGGAAACAGGGAATGGCTACGCCAACCGGATGCGGACGCTGATCCGCAGCTTCCCCGAAGTCGAAACGGTCGTCACCCAGCATGGCCGGCCGGATGACGGAACCGATGCCGCGGGCTTTTTCAATGTCGAGTTCTTCACGCCGCTCAAGCCAATCGACCAATGGCGCCCCGGCACCGACAAGGAGAAGCTGACGGCGGAAATTCAGGGAAGGCTGGAAGCGGAATTTCCCGGCATCGAGTTCAACTTCTCACAATATCTTCAGGACAACGTCGCCGAGCAGGTCTCCGGCGTGAAAGGCGAGAATTCGATCAAGGTGTTCGGCAACGATCTCCGCGAACTGACCGATACCGCCGACAGCATCAAGGCGGTGCTGTCGTCAGTCCCCGGAATAGCCGATCTTGGCGTCTTCACCTCGCTCGGCCAGCCGACGATCCAGATCGACGTCGACCGCGTTCGCGCCGCGCGCTACGGGCTGACGCCGGGCGACGTCAATGGAATGGTTCACATCGCGATCGGCGGAGAGGAAGCCGGCGTTGTTTATGAGCCGGGAAGCGATCGCCGCTTTCCGATCGTCGTGCGGCTGGCCCCTCAATATCGTCAGACGGCCGAAGCGATCCGCAAACTCACGGTCAGCGTTCAGGGGCCGAAAGGCGTAATACAGGTGCCGCTCAGCGAGGTCGCCGATATCAAGCTCCTGTCGGGGCCGTCCTACATCTATCGTGAGCAACAGCAGCGCTATCTGCCCATCAAGTTCAGCGTCCGGGATCGCGACCTTGGCAGCACCATCAAGGAGGCCGAGCAGCGGATCGCCCAGGATGTCCGGCTACCGCCGGGCACCCGACTTGAATGGGTGGGCGAGTTCAGAAACTTGCAGGATGCGGTCGGGCGGCTGCAAATCGTGGTCCCGCTCAGCCTCGCGCTGATCGGCCTGCTGCTATGGATCAACTTCTCCTCGCTCCGCGACGCTCTGCTCGCCATGAGCGTCATCCCGATGGCGGTGATCGGTGGAATCTTCGCGTTGTTCATCCTGAAAATTCCTTTCAGCGTCTCGGCCGCAATCGGTTTCATCGCATTGTTCGGCATTGCCGTGATGAATGGAATTCTCATCCTCTCGCAATACAATCAATGCATCAGATCTGGCCTGAACAGGATCGATGCCGTCCTGCTGACGGGTGAGGTCCAGATGCGCCCGGTGCTGATGACCTGCATCATCGCCGGCGTCGGCCTGCTGCCGGCGGCGATATCCACCGGCATCGGCTCGCAGGTGCAGAAGCCGCTGGCTGTCGTGGTTGTCGGCGGCATGATGATGGCTCCGATCGTGATACTCGTGACGCTTCCGGCTCTCATCGCTCTTTTTTCTCGCAAGCAGCCGTCGGAGAGCGCCTCAGGGGCCGCTCTCGAGCCTGCGGAATAGATGGACAAGCCGAAACGCGCGGCATCGGTCGCATCGTCGTGCTGGGGGACAATCGTGAAATTCGGCCGGGTACTTTCCAAGTCCGTTTCAACTGGCAGACCATATTTGTCATCGCGGAAGGGACTGAGACCCACGATCCTGTTCTGCGCAATGTCCATTCCGCTGCTGACCGGCTGCGCCGTCGGGCCTGA